>NZ_JAOCHX010000018.1:0-59993 GCF_029843245.1 Empedobacter sp. GD03739
TATATCATTATAATTGGTTATTGTTCTTTAACAAAAGTTGTTCCTTTTAAGATATGTTTTTGATATTTCTAAATATTTTCTTAACAAATTATTTTTGAATAAAATACTTTGTTATAAACATTTCTGATTAACAGTGTGTTTTTTAAACATTTAAAATCAATTTTGGCACAACATATTTAACATTCTATTAACTCATTGATTCTAATAAAAATCATTTAAGTTTTAATGCTTTATCTGATAAACTCGCCTATTTTTGTAAATCAATTATAAGTAATGAGTAAATTAGAAAAATATCTATTTTCTACCAGAACCATGACGGTCTTGCTATTCATCTACGCAATCGCCATGGGTTATGCCACTTTCATTGAAAATGACTACGATACGGCTACTGCAAAAGCTGTTATTTACGAGGCAAAGTGGTTTGAGGTATTAATGATTTGGTTGATCGTTTTGTTCTTAATGAATATCAAACGATACCGATTATGGTCAAAGGAAAAATTGCCTTTATTGGTTTTCCACTTAGCATTTTTGTTTATTTTTATTGGAGGAGGAATTACTCGTTACATCAGTTTCGAGGGTGAAATGCCTATTCCAGAAGGAGGAACAAGTAACGAAATTACATCGTACAAATCTTATTTCAAGATGATGGTTGATGATGGTACACAACGTTTGGCGTACGACAATCATCAATACAACATGACGTATTTTGACAGAAAAGATAGTACAAGTTCTCTGTTCCGTAGACACTTTGAAGGTGAATATCAGTTCAAAGATAAAGTCATTAAATTAAAAACTTTTGATTACGTACCTCACGCTTTAGATACAGTTGTAAGAAAAAAAGAAGGAATTAATGTTTTAGAAATTGTGACAGTTGGACAAACTGGACGTAATTCTGTTTTCATCAGAAATGGTGAAATCAAAAGTGTTAATGGAACTTTAGTTTCGTACAATAGACCGCAAGATGGTGCTGTACAAATTACTGGAGAAGGAGAAAATTTGGTTATCAAATCGCCTTTCGAAGGAGAATATGTGCAAATGGCTGGACAACAAGTTGGACAAATTACAGACATGCAGAAATTGCAAGAAGGTGCTGGAAAAGTTGAATTTAATGTTCCAGCTCCATTAAAATTACGTTCGTTATATACAATCAACGGAGCGCAATTTGTAGTTCCAAATCCGGCTTTCAAAGGTGAAGTTTTATATAGACAAGGTTCTAAATTTAAAGCAGAAGAAAAAAATCTACCTGGTGCAATTAGAGCCGAAGTTATTGTTGGTGATAAACGTGATACAGTGACGATTGTTGGTGGAAAAGGTGTCACAAATTATTCTGCTGATGTACAAATTGACGGAATGAATATTTCGTTAGGTTACGGTTCTAAGTTAGTGAAAGTTCCATTTAGTATTCGTTTAGATGACTTTATTTTAGATCGTTATCCTGGTTCTACAAATCCTTCTTCTTTCGAATCTAACATTACAGTTATCGACGAGGGAAAAGAAACAAAACATCACATTTATATGAACAATGTAATGGATTATAAAGGTTACCGTTTCTTCCAATCGAGTTATTTCCCAACAGAAGACGGAACTATTTTACAAGTTAACCAAGACTGGTGGGGAACTAACATTACCTATTTAGGATACTTCTTATTATTTGGGGGAATGTTTGTTTCATTATTCTGGAAAGGAACTCGTTTTACACAATTAAACTCTTTATTAAAAAGTTTACATACCAAAAAAGTAAATATTTTACTTCCATTATTTTTACTTTCTGGATTAGCATTTGCTCAAAATCCAAGTACTACTGATGGAGGAAAAAATGGACATCAAAAAATTCAGACTGATTCGGAAAAAGGGAACGTTCATTCATCAGAGCACATTGGTAGTTTTTCTACAAAAATGGCTGATGGAGATGAATTAGCGAAGAATGTAAAAATTCCTGACGAACACGCTGATAAATTTGGTCATTTACTTACACAAGATATCGAAGGACGTATAAAACCTCTTAATACACAAGCTTTAGAAATCCTTAGAAAAGTTTATAAAAAAGATAAATTCCACGGATTATCTGCCAATAAATGGTTTATTTCTTTGCAATTAGACCCTGCTTATTGGGTAAATGCTCCGATGATTGAAGTTGGTGATAAAGGTGGTGATCGTTTAAAGAAAATTACAAGCGCAAATGAAGATGGTTACACATCTTTAATGAATTTGATTGATCCAAAAACAACTCGTTTCAAATTAGACAAAGCCTATAACGAAGCATTCTCAAGAAAACCTTCAGAGCGTTCTAAATTTGATGAGGAAGTAATTAAAGTTACAGAGCGTTTCAATATTTTAGATCAAACTGCAAAAGGTTATCAATTAAAAATAATTCCAGTTCAGAATGATCCTTCAGAGCGTTGGACTTCTTGGATTTATCAAACACAAGAAAATCCTGTAGAAATCGATACAATGGCACTTGGAATGATTAGTGTTTATTTTAACATGGTTTCGAAAGGATTAGAAAATGGTAATTGGACGCCTGCAGATAATGCGGTAGATTATATCGATAAATACCAACAAAAATGGGGTAAAAATGTTGTGCCTTCTCCAACAAAAGTTGAGATTGAGGTTTTATACAACAAATACAACGTTTTCTTTTGGGTGATGATTGCTTATTGTATGGTTGGTGGAGTTTTAATGATTTTATCATTCATTCAGTTATTTTCAGAAAGCAAAGCACTGCATCGAATTATCAATGTTTGTTTGGGATTAATATTTATTGTCTTTATCATACAAGCCGCAGGACTTGGTGTTCGTTGGTATTTAACGGGACACGCACCTTGGTCTAATGGTTACGAAGCCATTGTATTTATTTCATGGATTAGTGTTTTAGCTGGATTGTTATTATACAAAAACCGAAACGCATTTATTCCAACAACAGGAGCTATGGTTGCTGTAATTATGATGGGATTTGCACACGGAGGTTCTATGTTAGATCCACAAATTACACCACTTGTTCCTGTACTAAAATCATATTGGTTAATTGTACACGTTGCGATTATCGTTTCATCTTATGGTTTCTTTGGATTAAGTGCTATTTTAGGAGTTTTCTCATTAATTATCATGATGATTAAACCAAATAAAAAGATTGAAATTTCGCTAAAAGAAATGACTTACGTTTCTGAAATGTCATTAACAATTGGTATTTTCTTACTTACCGTTGGTACATTCTTAGGAGGTATGTGGGCAAACGAATCTTGGGGACGTTACTGGTCTTGGGATCCAAAAGAAACTTGGGCTTTCGTTTCTGTAATTGTTTATGCAGTTGTTTTACATATGCGTTTAGTTCCAGGATTGAGAGGGAAATTTGCCTTCAATGTTGCAGCAATGTGGGCTGTTTGGACAGTAATTATGACGTATTTTGGCGTTAACTATTACTTATCTGGATTACACTCATACGCAGCCGGAGATCCAATTCCAATTCCATTCTGGGTTCCTGCAACAGCAGTCGCAATGTTAGTTTTATCTATTGCAGCTTGGTATTTCCAAAACAAAGTTTACCACGTAAAATCAAAAAATTAATTTCTTTAAATATTATAAAATAAAAAAGCTCATCCAAAGATGAGCTTTTTTATTTTAACCTACTTTATATAATCGCGAAATTCAAATATCCGAAATATTCATTTCAAAAGTCCAAAAATAAACAAATATAAAAGCCGTTTAAGACTGTTTTAAACGGCTTTTAAACTACATATTAACTTCAATTTCCTTTTTTAAATCCTCAATTGATTTAATTAAATCTTCTAAATCTCTATAATCAACAGTCATCCATGCTGATTTAAAATTTTTATCTTGAACCTTTTCATCAACTTTAATTTTAATAAAAAGTGAATTATAAGCCTCATTAATTCTTAATTCTAGTTTATTAGACGAGTTAATATCATCAAACACATTCTTTTTACTCATGATTGCAATTTTTATCTAAAATAACATCTATTATAAGACTATCAATACTTTATTTATCAACAAGTTATTATTTATTACAAACTGAGCCGATTAATAAATTTAATCGGCTCAGTTACTATGACTTTTTATGAATAAACTTCCTGCTAATCCAAGTTAAGAAAATAATCAAACAGAGGACGCCAAAACCAGTCAAATAAGCTCCGAACTGAAAACCTGTAGTATCATTTTCTTTGTCTGATTTAAAACTATCAACCAATTGTTGACCACGTTCTTGTTTATTTTGCTTGAGACGAGCATCTATAATTGAATCAAAAACAATTGCAACATCATTTCGAGTTAATGACTTTGTCTTTTCAGATTGCTCATTGTAATTAGCCTTTCCTTTACCTGATACATTTAACTCTGTGCCTTTATCAGTTCGATTTAGAACAACTTTCAAATCATTACCTTGTTCTCCATCATATTGAACATTCAAAGCTTTCAAAATGCTTTCAAACTCGTTGAAAGTTTGATTTGATTCTATTTTTGAAACTTTTGATTTCAACTGGAAAACAGAATCATTTTGCAAGACGTTTTCTGTCCTGATTTCCGTTTTATCAACTTCTTTTGTCTTACGCTTGGTTGCGCAAGATGCTAACGACATCAATGTCGCTACCATCATTATAATTAGTGTTTTCATACTCGTAAATCTTCGAATTGTTTTAAAATCTTAGCATACGATTTCGCTAAATCTGGCAAAGCTTTTTTGTACGCTTTAATATCGTTGGCATTACTAATGAAACCAACTTCAACTAACGCAGCAATTCCTGCACCTCGATGCAAAATACCAATACGATCATGCTGTGAATCACTTTCTTTTTTTACACCTCGATTTGGAAGTCCTGTTGCTAATAATGTAGTTTTCAGAATTTCTGATGCAAAAAGTCTTGAATCTCCATTAGCATCATTTGCTACTAATACTTCGACACCGCTTGCATTAGATGTTGCAGAATTGAAGTGAATATCTAAAATAACCGATCCGCTTCCTGGTTTAATTCTACCTTGGTATTGCGAATTCGTTTCGCTGTCTTTATCCAAGATGTATTTTACACCTAATTTGTCAAGTTCTTTGACAATAGCGTTTCGGAATTCTTTTGTCAAATCGGCTTCTCTATAACCATTGCCAACCGCGCCACTATCGGCGTTGTGATGACCTGCTGATAAGTATATCATACCTTAATTTTTAAATGAGTTTATCCTGCACGTGTAATTTTTATACGTGCTTTAAATTGTTTTTAAATACTGTTTAAATGTTTATTTTTCGGTGAAGTTGAACGACTTTTTACCGAAAATTCGGACGGCTAAATAATAGCAACTGCAAAGGAATAAATACCAATAACGACTAATAGGCTTTCTATTTTCAAAATAGACATTTACCCAATCTTTCATGTTGTATTTTAATTTTACATCTGCAATATGACGGTCTATTTCTTGACCTCCAATACTATAACTTGTATCATGGATGTTACACTGAACTTTAAAGAATTTATGATGCGGTGGTTTAAACCATTTCCAAAAGCCATTACACGCACCGCAACCGTTTACGCTGTCAAATCCCATTTTCCATCACTATCGTTTTCCAAAATATACACCTTTAAAACGTCATACGATATTGCGTTAAGACTATCAAAAACTCCCATGATATAATCAAATGCAGGTAATAAGATAAAATTACCTTCATCATCTAACACAGGTTCGAAATTCTCATCTCGTTGTTGGATTAATTCGTTGTTATTGATATACCAATCATAAGATGTTTGGTTTTTAAACAAATGAGAAACATCTACACCATCACGTGTATACGAAATGAAATAATTGACATAAAATTGCTCATAATTTCCACCATCAATATGCGCTTGCATCACGTTGACTGTTCTCTCTATATCTTCAAATCCTACTTCCTTCAAATTTGAGATTTGCTGTTTTAAAAGTATTCTTCCTTTTGCCATTTGTTCCATTGGTAGTAGGTTTTATTTTATTTTTATATCACTTCTTTTATATCTACGTTCACAGTTAATTTTGTATCAGTATTACTGAGAATTGTGGATTTTATTATACTTAAAAATTGAGGTTCACTAATGTTAGAATTATAAACTGCTATGAGATTATCTTTAGAGATTACATAAACATAATTATTTTTTACAATAATCCTAATAGTTGCACTAACAGGTCCTACATCTCTTGACGTAGAAGTAATATAATATGAAATTTCTGCCTTTGAATTATGTGTAATAATTTTTAAATAACTTGCAGTACCATCTCTTGAAGTAACTACATTTATCCCTATTTTATTATTAGCTACATTATTAAGATAACCTGACCAAGTACCAAAACCTATTTGATATATAGTACTTGAATTACCATGACCATCGTATACATAAGAATTAGCACTAATAGTTAAATCTATTATATAATTTTTATTAGGTTCTATTAAAGCTTCTTGTATTGCCATAGACCATTTATCTGCACTACCTGTCTTATTAATATCTACTGTATGGTTATTTGCACTTACATATTGTAATAAATTTACACCTGAAGGTTTAGTATTAGCCAACCAATGTTTATCTTCAAAATTTACAGCTGTGATACTATTACAAATATTAAAAGAAGCTTCACTATAAGTAATAGTTAAAGCAGTAATAAGTTTAATTTTATATTCTCCAATCCTACTACTAACTTCTTGAGGTATTTTTATCATCAAACTACTTCCATTAGGTGAACTTTCAAATAAACTGACAGGAAACTCTTCTAAAGTATCTAAATCAATTATGTATATCTCACTTTCTAAAAAATTTATATATAAGTTAGAGCCAAGTACAGTTAAGTATTTATCTTCTAAATTCTGAGATTTAAGCATAAAAGGATTAGTAAAAATTTTCATAACAGGTAATCCTGATGAAAATTGGCTGTACATAGATTTTATGTAGTCTACTCTTTCTGTAGGTGTTAATAACGTAGGCAAACTCTTTAATACATTTTTTATAGGCGATACTCCCATATTTCCAGCACTATCCATAATAGGCATACGATTAAAAGTAGCATCAGCACTCTTATCAGGAAGTGCAGACATTCTTTGTTGTGCATTAGTCCAATGAGTAGGTTTTGTTTGCATAGCATCTACGTATGAACGCTGTGCATACACAAATTTGTTTGCAGGCTCTATGCTTGAATAATCTTTACTTGCAACAACCCCATAACCACTTTTAATATCGACTACTTCATCATTAATCATTTGATAAGTTACGTTACCTGTAAAGTATGCGTATCCATCATCATTAAAAGTTACTGACGAACTACCATTTTCAGATTCAATACTAAACTGATCCGAAACTTTATTAATTGTTGATTTACGTAATGCCCCTAAAGCAACATTCTTATCCTCATCAGCTTCTATTCCATCAATAGTGTCAACTTTACCAAAATCAGTCGCATTTCTTTTTGCAGACTTGCCCTCATCGTTAATCACAACGACATAAGGATGACTATTTTCAGTAGCATTTTCCGTTGGAATTTCCACATAATCCAAATCATCGACACCTAATTTTTGTTGCCAACTTAAAACATTATCATCAGTCAATGAACTTGCATCATTCGTCGCATATTGTGTATGAGTATGCTCAATTTCTGCCTTACCATCAATCAAAGTTCCAAGCCCCGAAATAGCACTAATTGGCAATGATTCCGATTTGTGCCAGTAAGAATCGAATTGAGCCCAAAATTGCGTTTGAGTAGGTTTTAAGCCTGTTTTAAACCAATTTTTTATCGTTGTTTTGTCTGTGTAATTTAATACTGTATTATTATCTAACGCCATAGTTATTGTTTTGGTTTAATGAAGATGACGATGCGGTAAGGATTCATTACATCCAACTCAACACCATTACCAAGATTATCAGTTGTTGCATTTCTGTAGAATAATCTGTTATTATCATTATCAGATTTATTCGAACCAAACTTATTTTCACCAACGTAAATAGTTCCATCTAATCCTCCATTTGTTGCATTTTCGATGTAATAAGCA
Organism: Empedobacter sp. GD03739; assembly: GCF_029843245.1. NCBI lineage: Bacteria > Pseudomonadati > Bacteroidota > Flavobacteriia > Flavobacteriales > Weeksellaceae > Empedobacter > Empedobacter sp. GD03739. The sequence goes on from NZ_JAOCHX010000018.1 coordinate 8,006, forward strand.
TCTTTATAGGCGACACCTTCAGCAGGTAAATTGCTTTTATAAATTGCTTTTGTTTTTGAGCCTCCTAAGAAGTTTTCTAAAACTGATGATAAATTTGCATCGTCAGGATTTTGTCCAATTGGCATTCGACCACGCAAATCTGTAACTTCTTCCCAACCTTCAGGAATTTCGGCAGCAGGACGCAGAAATAAAACCGCTCCAAAACCACTCGAAAACGGACGTGCAAAAACTTCTAATTTATTGACGCGTTCAACTAACTTATTAAAGTCTGTTTTATCGTTTAATTTCTCTTCGATTTTTTTAATCGTTAATCCTCTATGAAATTGTCCCCATGCATAGCCAAAATCTGCACCCGCGCCAAATGTTGCGTAACGTGTGATTAAGACAGGTTTAGAACTTCCATTTTCAAAGACACGATTCTCAGCTGTTTCAACTATGCGTACAACATCTTGCTTTAAACCACCTTTAAATGGTAGCATTTCGCCATTAATGCATACTATTCCATCACTAACATTATTACCGTTTTGAACGCAACCTTTTATAATCGCTAATGGTGCAATTATTTCACCTAACTGTTGCGTTATTTGATTTGCTTTTTGCCCAAAATCAAGAATATTGACATCGAGTGGAAAACCTTCTGTTTGATCATAGTTTACTCTATTCATTGTAAATTATTTTATAGCGTTTTGAAGCCAATCGATAACGATTTACCCATGCTTCTAATTTGTATTTATTTTGTTCGTTATTAATCTCAACAGGCACGATAACAAAAAAGTCGATACCTGTATCAGCGTAATCCGTATTTTGACGAATGAAAATTTTACCTAAATATTTCGGCTTCTTTTCGCCAAGCGTGTAGATGTATTGCCGATCGTACAATTGCCCGTCTGTAATTTTAATCCTTCGCTCAATGTCATCAAATTCGTCGTTTAGTATCTTTCTTAATTTGCATACTTGTGAATTGTGCTGCAACCATGTTTCGTCGGCTGATTTCTTAACTAACCAAGCGTTATGAAGATCCGTTAACTCAGCAGAAAAAAGTGAGATAAAAGCAATCATTCGAGGTTGACGTAAGAATGTCGGCATCAGCTGAACGACTAACTTGTTGAAGTTTATCTTATACCACATAGCGTATATTTTCAAAGGATTCGACTTTAAAATAACCACTCACAGGTATTGCTTTTACTGCGATTCCAATCGGATCACCGTAACTATTCGTATTCTCATCAATCCACGATGTACTTGCACTCATAATTGTTGGAATCCTTACACCTTCAACCTGCTGTAATTTGTCAACCAAATGCGCTAAGACTAATTCACCATTAAAAGGTAATTCTTTCATGTACGCTTTAATTGCGTCCACAACTGGATAATTCGCATTGATTAAATGTTGACCATTAGACGATAAAACCAACGGATCATAATTTATTTGTAAGTTCAAAAACAACTTATCGGCTTCGTAATTAATTACGGTTAGTTTGACACCTGCATCTCGAACTTCCTGCATATACGTTTTAAAACTTGCAACTTGTTGCTCATTTAATCGATTCAATTCGCCATCCGTTTCACCTGCAATTTTCACAATTAGTCTGCTGTCATTTTCAGCCTCCACAACCGCCGAATATTTTACAATCTTTGAACTTTCAATTTGTTCAGCCGAATAACCTGCATTATTAAATTCATCACTATCCGTTTTCAAATCAAATCCTAATTGAAACGCCAACGCCTTTGATCTGTACCATCTCGCTGTATGTGCTTTTTCTTCGGTCAATTTCTGCGTAACGTCAGAATAGTGTTTGTCTAATATCACTTCGAAAGCATAGATAGCGATTGACATGATGTCAAACAAAACACTTTCAAAACTCACTTTCGAAAATTGATCTTCAAATGATTTTGATTGATCTAAACCATATATTTTGGCAAAAGTTTCGTTTGCAATGAAACTTTTTGTAATTGCTAATTTTATATCACTGATTACTCTCATTATCTTACTATAAATGTTGATTCTATAGCCATTTTTCCGATTCCTAAATCTTCTGGTATAACTTGATTAATTTCAGAAGTTATTTTAGTTGCGATTAACTCATTCGTCAAACCTTCAACTATGCTATTTTTCAATATTTGAGTTCCTAAAATTTCTTTACCAATTGAGACATCATCAGTAATTGATACATTGTTTATAATTGCCATTTCAAGCAAATTTTCTACGCTACCTGTAAGCTCTAATGTTTTGTCAATGAAACTCTGTCCTTGCTGTACTTTACTCGTATTCTGCATTTATAGAAAATTTTTGTAGATTATAGAAATCCAATGCTTTCACGTTCAGTCCATCCATCGCAAAATGTTCACGGATACGATGACGATATTCTAATAAATTTTCATCTAACAAAGCATCGCCTATACCAACGCCAAGCAATGGATTTAACTTAAATTCACCTTTACGAGCAATTAATATTGAAGCTTCGTTTTGCGGTTGAGTTGCGCCGATAACTAATCCACTAACAATCTGACCACTGACGTCTCGAACAACTTCAATTTTCAAATCGAACAAATCGCCTTGATCTTCATTATCGATGTACTGAATGCCTGTTGCTTTGCTTTTCATATTATTTTAAATTTCCTTCAAAAGTTCCTGTAACCACGCCACCTGTTGCAGAGGTTAAACCAGTTATATAAATTATTTCAGCCTCTTTCACATACACATCAACTGCATTAGCTAAACGCTCTGCAAACTCTTCGATAGATGTTTCTTCTCGCGTCATCATATCTTGCATAATAGCGATGATATTATTTTTTAGATCGGCTTTATTTAATGCCATTTTAAGAAGGTTTTAAAAGTTGTTTAAAATCTTTTTCAAATAGTTCTACTCGAGCAATTGTATCGGGTAAAGGTGTTCCAGAAGGCCCCACAGCCGTGTAAACTTTTAATTGTTTTACTATCGTTGCTAAGTCTGTCATCAATTGATATAAATTGACTTCATTATTTTTCACGATTAGTTTTCCGTCTTTTCCGTCCAATTTTACAGTTAGTCCGTTATGATGATACTCAAACTCTTCAACTTCGTTGATTTTCACCACCTGCAAAGAGTTCAAAGTACCATCAACACTCAACAATGTAACAGGACTACCAACTTTAGGGCGTTGCACCATAAAGTTGTCATTATTTTCTACCTGCGTTTTTAGCAGGATATTGTCTATTTCTAATTCACCTATTTTTGCAGAAATGGTAAAATTTTCTACTTTCGTAACAACCGCCTGTATAGGCAGATTAGGCACCGCACCAACTATTTCACGAATCAATCGTTTTACTTCTACGAAATCCATTAGCTTAATTTTATACCGGGTGTAATTGTTCGAATTCCGCCAGCTTGCGAAAAATTAATCTTTGTCGATTTTATGTAATAAAACCCATGTTTATACGGGTAATCTTTATCACGTATTTCTGCTGTGTAAGTTGGTTCGCAATATGGAATTAACCACGCTGTTAAATCGCCTTCGTACGCATCTTGCATGCGATTGCTATATTCATTTTCAGCAATAATCTGAACACCTTCTTGATTAATTGAAGAAACTTTTTTAGTTATTTTTTCGCCGCCTGTTGTTCCAGTCGTGTAACTAATTACCTTACCATTTGCATCAACAGATTCTACTGTTACCTCAACTTTACGATCTTCGGAGGTTTTGTACTCCAAAGATGATTTTTCGACATTTTGATGCAAATCATAAATCACATCACCACCTTTCTCAACAAATGGAGGATGAATGTGTAAGGTTTTATTTTCGGTATCGAAATAAATATTAGCAGCTGTTTCTTCCTGCAATTTCTTCAACACTTCATAAGCTGTTGCTTGACGAATTACATACTTGTCAAACGCAATATCATAATCACAACTTAATTTATAATCGACACCTAATTGAGCGATTAAATATTCGGCAATTAATGACACTTTTGTTTTATTAAGCTGTACATCTTTTACACCTTTACGAAATAAAAAAAGAGCATCTTCGCATTCAAATCGCAAACTCGAATCATTGGTATTAATTTGGCGTACATAGCCTGTAAATTCTTTTACAAGATTTCCGTTGTACCCCAAATAAATATGCACCTCCGAACCTCGCTTTATTTTTTGTTGCAAATCAAAAACAGTGTTCAAATAAGCCTCTGGTAAAATAATAGTCGCCGTATCTGCAAGGTTTTCGACAGATTTTACGATTTCACACTCAGCCAAAATGCCTAATTGAAATTGCTTTTCATCTGTAAAAAACCGAATGTCCCAATCTAACTGATACATTACTTTTCAATTAAAAGATTAAATTCAAAATCGCTAACAGCTTTGATCTCGTACGCTTGTACATTTTCACCTTTCGTAAAAGGAAAATTCATTTTCTCAATCACAATTCTATTGATATTCAAAATCTGCAACGGCTCACAATTGACCTGTAAAGCTTCACCACTTAACAGATAATCACGTAAACGTTCCATATCTTTTCGTGGATAAGTTTCTTCAACTTTTCCACGCTCCTTCATACCAAACAAAGTACCCGTAATAGTGATGTCGTAATCATCAGCAGACCAACGTTCTTTTACCGAACCAATATTCAAACTCCCATTTTTAGCGACATAACGCTTAGCAATAATATTTTTCGCCTCTATATTGATCATCGGTTCCCAAGGCAATAAATACCAATTGCTTTCTGACGCTTTTTTAAATGAAAAAGGAAAAAACTGATTTTCTTGACTAATAGGTTTTGGACCATTCCAACTTTCTAAATCTTCAAATCGTTCGGCATCGCGTACAACTACTTCATTTCTGATAGGCAAAAAAGGGATTGGAACACCTACATGTGTTTCTAAATAATTTTCAACTTTTTCAAAGCGTGGTACTTGCTCGACTACTTTAGAACCTAGCAAACTCGCAATTAACATATTTTCGTTTGTAAATCTCATAATTAAGAACCTGCTGTAGTTGCCATTGCCAAAACACGCAATAAAGCATCAGTTGTTTTATTTTGTAATTGATTAGATGAATCGTCAGAATTCTCGCTATTAATTGTTAATCCTTTGATTAAGGCATCAAGATTGACAGTAATATAGTTAGACTTAGAACCGCCTGTTGTAGTTGCTTGATTCGTTTTAGCAGCATCTTTTTTACCAGAATTCCCACCGAGTGCAGTCTCAACTTGACCAGTTCCTAATCCAGTTTTAGGAGGTGCAATACCTCCACCTATTGCAGAACCGCCCATACCTAATTTATCTTTCATTCCTGTAATCACATCACCTAATGAACGATCAGAATTCCACGACAGAGAGTTGATTCCTTTTTTAAAAGCCTCGCCAGCTCCCTTGTATGATGCATTATTCAAATCATATTGAGCCCTTTCAATTGTTTTCTTTCGATCGGATATTTCTTTATCCAAAGATGAAAGCATGGCATTATTTTCAGACGAATCTCCTAAGCCAACAGCATTCTTGAACTGATACCAACCTTGTTGAATCTTGTTAATCCCGATCATAAATCCATTGACTAAAATCTCAAACGATGATTTGGCTTGCGTAGAAAAAGCATCCCAAATAATAGTTGCACCTTGTACAGTGTACTCCCAAGCTTTACCCCAGCCATCAACTTTATAAATTAAATAGCCTAACACAGCAATCAATGCAATTACGCCCGCGATAATTAAACCAACTGGATTCGCATACATGGCAGCATTAAGACTCCACCAAGTTGTAACTTGCGTCATCAACGCACCAGATGCAATGAAATCCCAACCAGTTTTAATTTTTTGAATTGCAACCGCCGCACCCATTCCGACAACATAAGCGCCAAGAACAGTAACTAATCCCCACATCCACGGATTACCTTCTTTTATTAAAGTAAACATCTTACCAAGACCATTCGAAGCGAACTCGATAAAAATATTAGCGACTTCTAAACCTTTTGTCGCAATAGGTCCCAAAACTTGGTATAAAATCAATAGTTTATCATTAACAATATCTTGAAATTGTGCCCATTTACCCCCTAAAGTTTGTCCTTGTTTTATAGCCATATTATGATACTGTCCTCCTGCGGATGTTGCAGAAATAAAAGCATTTTCAACCATTTTAGAAGAAATTGCACCTTTTTCCATTTCTTCTTTTAAATTACCTATAGATTTTCCAGTCTTTCTTGAGATTTCAGATAAAGGGTTAAAACCTGCATTAATCATCTGTAAAAAGTCATTTCCAGTAAGTTTACCTGCTGAACTCATTTGTCCAAATGCAAGTGTTAAGGATTGCATTTTATTAGCATCGCCCATTGCAACATCACCAATAGCTTTTATAGTAGGCATTATTTTTTCAGCTTGAACTTGAAACCCTAATAAGGTTTTAGCATTTTCACCTAAACCCATTTTGTCATAAGGTGTGTCCATTCCATATTTAGTGATGTCAGCTACCATTTTTTGCGAAGCTTCCTTTGAACCAAGTAAAACTTCAAATGAAGTATTTTGCAAATCCTGTTGAATTCCTAAACTCAATGCTTTTGCACCAACAATACCCGCTTGAAATAATGGATTTGTCAACACATTACCAAATGGCATTGACTGCAAGGCATCGGTCAATCCACCAACCAATCCACGACCACCTGTATTTTCAACACGTGAAATTTGACGCTCCAACAATTGCATTTCACGATTATAACGCTGAATAGTTTGAACGTCAGACGTGCGGATAAACTCACGTTGACCGCGTAATTGCTCTAATTTTTGACGTAATGTATTAGCACTTGCACCAGCCTCACGCATAGCGCGAGAACCATTCAACGTATCACGTTGTAATTGGTTCAGCGTATTATTTGTCGTTCGTGTCGAACCGTTCAGACGGTTCAACACACTCGACATTTGATCACGTAATTGGATAGTATATTGCAGTAAATTACTCATTAGGTCTTATTTGCTTTCGCCTCTTCTTGGCGAATCCATTCTAATTCTTTCACTTTACGAGCCCATTCGTTAAGTTCGAGCTCATAAGGATTGATATGTAAATAATATTGGAGGGAAATGTTAATCTTTCGAAATTCTTCAACCCATTCAAAGAGTAAGCGCATATACTTTTGCTCACTTACTTTTTTTGATCGAACAGGAACGCTGGCGATTTCGTCAGGCGCAAGCTCACGCCAACCAAATTCGGCTTGCGCTAAAGCTTTTCCACGGTAGACGTTGCGATTTCTGTAATCTCAGCCATTCGAGATGACATCGCAATTAAATCGTATTCATTATCATCACATTTATCACCATCAATAAAACATGTTTTGAAAAGTGAAATGTTATACGTCATCATTTGCCCTTGCGCCAATAAGCTTTGAGTAGCTTCTAACTCGCGTAAGGTTGGACGACGAACAATTGCAGATTTACCGTTATCTAATTTGATTAAGTGTAAGTTCTCACCGTGTTGTAGTTTCAGTTCGGTGATTTTTTCTTTTTTGAATGACATAATTGTTGAGTATTAAATTTGCACGATGACAAGGATTCGAACCTCGAACTACGGTTTTGGAGACCATTATTTTACCAATTAAACTATCAAAGTATTTGTTTTTTTTTAAAGTGCAGACATAAAGCTTACGAATATGCGGACACTGAGAAAAAAAAGGCTTTTACATTGCTTTTAAACAGCAGTTAAAAGCCTTTTTGAATTATAAATATTAAAAAATGAAGATTCTATTTTAAATCTAAGAACAAGATCGGCAATTTGATTTCTTTGAATTTATCGCCTTGCACCCAGTCTTTTTCAGCTTCCGTAAACTGAATACCGAAAAGCTTATCAGTTTGTATAGCGTTTCCATCTCCAGGATTTCCATAACAAACAACTGCGTCCAATGACAATCCCATCAAAGTTCCGCCACCTGCCTGTCGCAATGCTTCATATTCAGATTGCAATAGAGCAATCTCACCTTCATAAGCATCATTCCCACTTTGTATAGCGATCGGCTTTCTACCTTTCGCATACAACGGCTCTTTCTCACGTGATTCCTTGTACTTTATAGCTCTAATTTTTGTTAGATCTCGACCTCCTAACATGACAGTAATGTCTGCCCATTCGTATTCTCTACTATTGAACATGATTTCTAATTTTGAATTTCGTAACCAACTAACACATCAATCCATCTGTTATATCCCCACGGACGAATACGCACAACTTCATTTAACTTTGATGTCTTTACAATGTTTTGATTGGCATCAACAAAACATTTCACACCATAGTCACCATCAACATTCTGCAAATCATCGCCAATAGTCGCTATGATTTTACTTTCTACAGCTTGTTCAATAGATTTGGCATACGCCGCGTTAATTGTACCATCTGCATTTACAGGAACTTCATCTAACAAGTAATCTAAATTCGCCTGATAAGCCAATCTATACGCTTCGTTAATTGTACGTCTGCGAGATAAGTAGTGATAATCATTATCTTCCGCACACGCCAACGGATCGTCAATAAAGTAATAACCTGCACGACCTTGATGCGTTACAAATGTGATATAACCTTTATCGTACAATGCCTCTGTATCGTAATTTTCAACAGGCGTATCGTTGATAAATAATTCAGTTGCAGACAAAGCACCATTACGCACTTTACCAATGTTTTCACGAACAAATGACTGTGCAATGCGTCCGCCTATTACACCAATAGCAGATCCTTTACTTGCTGTAGATCCTGTGCGAGTTTCTGTATCACCGATTAAAATTCCGACAGAATCATATTCGTACGTCGTTAAGTCAGTTAATTCAACTTTACTACCTGCAAAATTGTAACCTTCTAAAATTGTGAAGAATGGCGCGTATTTTTTAGCAGAATAATTTTCAAACAACAATTGCGCTGCATTTGCCGCTTCCAAAACATCGGCATCCATTCCGCCTGTTACAGTTGATACAACAGTCTCATCAGGATCAAATGAAGTAATTAAACCACGAATGTTGCCATTTGCTGCGTTCAACAAATTTTCGGCTGGTGAAAAATCTTCTGCACCAGCTTTGAAGAAATCAGAAAGCTTCTTTGTTTTCTCAACACCCATTAGGTAGAGCTCCGTTCCTTCGCCTGCCTCTGCATAGAACTCCGCAATCGTTTTGTATAAACGATGATTCGCAATAGAATCAACAATTCCTAATTTACGTGCATCGTTCACCGATTTGATTGAGTAGGCTTTGTTTAATTCAAAGCTATCTACGGCAACCGCACTGGCTAATAAACCAAGCAAACCAACAGCCAATGGCGACACCGCGCCAATTGTACCATTGTCAAATTTTACATTAATTTTCGGCCTCATCGTCAGAATCATTTTTAGTTTCAGCACCTTGATTCAACTCATCATTTGATGCGTTCAATTCAGCTAACTTCTTGCCGTAAGCTTCTTTCACAGATTTACGCTCATCATCTGCAAATGCTTCCAATGCTGTAACTGCTGTAGCTTCTTTGATCAGAGCGATAGAATCTTTTGCGTTAATCGCATATTCTTTCACTTCTTTCACTTCCTTGTCTTCGATTGCTTCAAATGGACGTTCAACCTTTTCAACTGTTTTATTCTCCAAAGACTTCGCATGATTTCGTGCGTCAGATTCTTGGAAAAATGATTGCCCATCTGCAGTCTTGAAATAGACTTGTAACGTTGGATAATTCTTGAATATATTATTTGACATTGTTTAATTTTTTGAAATTACTTTACCACTTAATTGCTTGTACTTTTTCAACTCTGTGACCAAATCACGGTTTTCATTAGCTAAATCCTCAAATCGTTTTTCCAAACTTTTTAATTCTGATTTAACTGATTTCAACTCATTCTTAGCCTCTGTTAATTCGTCTATAGCAAGGCGATGTTTTTCGGTAGCATGAACCAGTTCATCAGTTGCAGTTTTCAATCTCTTACCTAAATCGTCTACCATTTCACGATAATACTTAACAGATTTCTCAACTACATCCAATTCAGAAGCTTGCGTTTCAGCAAGGTTTTTACGCCTTGCTGCATACCAAGCTCCAACACCTGTCACGAGAGAAAAAATACTTGTTAACAGTACTTCGTTCATGGTGTTATGAATAGATTAAATAATTGCTCCGATGAATTTCTTTTGCACAGGACATGCAATGAAATAATGACGGTACGCCAATACGTTTGTTTGATTTTCTGGATCAATGTCAGACTTTCTGAAATACTGCTTTGTAAAACCAGTTTTCATCACTGTATTTGACAATGAAAATGCGACAGACGCCTGTACATCTGTTTCGTCATTCACAGTTCCAAAAGCCTTTTTAACTCCTGCATCTGTAAAATATGGATTACCAATGTATGTATACACTTTAAACCCTGCAATTACTGGCGCTGTATCACCTGTATTAATATTAGACAATAGATTACCGTAACGCTCACGATCCAATAACAAAGCATTATGATCATTTGAAGATAAAACCAATACACGACCTTCAGCAGGCACTTGTAATTGATCAAATTTATCCTTCAACGCAACAATAGACTTGTACACATCATTAGCATTGTCTGATTTCTTAACAATTGGCGTATTAGCAGAATCAGCATCAGGTGCTAAAGCATGAATAGCTTTTTGATACTTTTTTTCAGTGATATTACGCACATGACCACGTGTAGTTGCATCAATTTTTGAATAAGAAGCACCTTGAATTGCGTCGTCAGAGACCGAAGTTGGTAAAGTTTGATATTTATCCAAAGCAATCGTTACACCTGTATCATCATACTTAACAACTGTTAAAGGGTAAGTCGTATTATTAATTAATACATCTGGATCTACCAATGTAATTGGAATGTGAACTAAATTTTGTTCTCCCGCAGAGCCTTCACCCATTACAGTAACATCCATGTCTAATTCTTCTACACCTGTTAACCAAGGTGCGTTCGTTAAAGTTGTTAATCTTTCACGAACTCTTTTCGACCATATTTCTGGGAAATTTGCTGGCATTTTATTTCGTTTTTATTATTAATTACTCAGTGATTTTTTTGTACTCGTCTGGGAAATTCGTTTTGAATTCCATTTGAGCGCTAAATGATAATTTCAAGAAATCATCAAGCGTTTGAACAGTCGAAGGACCTTCAGGATCAATCGTTGCAGATAAATTTTGTTTCCCTGCTTTTTTACCAAAGATTTCTTGGAATAAATGAGGTTTTAACAAGGCTAATTCTTGATACTCTGCTTTTTTAGTTGCATCGATTTTACCAGCCTTTACAGCCTCATCAACTAATGATGCAGCCAATTGAATTTTTTCAGCCTTTTGAGCCTCATTTAATTTGTCGTACTTTTCTTTTATCGCATCACGATCTTTATTAGCTGAATCTAAATCAGCTTGAAGCTTTAACACTCCCTTTTCGATTTCATCAGCACTTAATTCTTTTGCTGTCGAATATCCTAAAGCCATATATGCAGCCGTAGCCGATAATAAAATTTTCATTGGATTATGATTTTTAAAATGATTTAATAATTCGTTTTCTGCCTCCGTAGTCATATTTCCACTTGAAGCAAATAATTTGATTAAAGCCTTAGCATTGTTAGGTATTGCTACGATTGAAGCCTCGTAAACTTCTCCACGCATTAAGACTAATGTACCAGATGGCTCTACCATAAAATTGTCGCGAGTGATTGGATCTACACCTAATGAACAAGCTCGTACAAATCCATCTTCAACCTGTTGTGCGACTTTTTTACCCATTTCAGATTTCAAGTCAAATTCAGCTTCAGCAGTTAATTGATACCCTTCAATTTGAATATTCTTCCATCGACCAATTACACCAGAAATAGAGTTGAAATGTTCACCCAAAATGACTGGATTAGCCTTGAATCGTTCCAGATCAAGTCCCGCATTTAGAATACGGAAGCCTTTCTGATTAACTTTTGTTTCATCGTTTAATATGAATTTCACTTTTGACTTTCTTTCGATTATTGACCACAAAGATTATCGGTTTACGAAACAATCAAATGCAAACTGTAACCAAGCTATACACTACTGTAAAAGAGCTATACAGTAGTGTATAGCTATTCGACAGTTCATAAAATAATAAGGTATATGTCAATGAATTTTGTTCGAAAATGACGAAATGGGATTGAAGAAAACACAAGCGAAAGAATTCGCTAAAATCCTGTACACACAGCATGGTTTGAATCTTAGTCAAATATCTGCGAAAGTTGATGTAACAGCCAAAACGATAGGAAAGTGGAAAGATGCCGAAAACTGGGACTCATTACGCTCAGCTTTAACAACAACTCGATCATCTATCATCAACAATCTACAACGCCAAATGGAACTTTGGCAAATGGAAATCGGCGATAGTTTGGCAACAAATCAACAGACAGACATCTTAATCAAATTAGCCAATTCAATCAAAGCATTAGAGGTAGAGACTGGCGTAGGCGAAGTGATCGACACGCAGATAAAATTTATCGAATTCTTACAACTGCACCAACCAGAACTTGCACAACAGGTAACGCATTGGTCAGATTTATTCATTCAAACGCGTATGTAATGGCTAAAAAGTTCACACAAAAACAACGCGAGTTTTTCCACAGCAAACAAATCTTTCATGTAGGAATTGCACATGAATTCCGTAATGGAGCTTGGTGTATTTACAGCTGGGAATATTACAGATGAATTAAAATGTCCGACAGCAAAATCATATTGGTTGCAGAAGGTGACAATACAGAACGATTAACAATCAATCGTAAAGATTTAGACGACGGTTTTATAAAATTGAGATAATGGCGAAGAAAAGAAAACTAACCGACAAACAGTATTTGGAGCAATGGCAGAAATTCAAAAAGAATATCAGTCTTGCGACACCTGTTGATTTGAACGAAAAGCCAATCGAAAAACAACGTCGAATCGAAGCGTTAGAAAAAGATGACGAGGCGTGGTTTAAATATTATTTTCCAAATTTCTACACTTCCGAACCTGCGCAGTTTCACAAAAAGGCGACAAAACGTGTGATGCAAAATCCCGATTGGTTCGAAGTGAGATCGTGGGCGCGTGAATTGTCTAAATCTGGGCGGACGATGATGGAAGTCTTAAAACTTGTTTTAACAGGTAAAAAGAAAAACATCATCATGGTATCGAATAACCTTGATAATGCAGCACGTTTACTATTACCATACAAAGCGATTTTAGAAAGTAATAATCGAATCATTAACGATTATGGTAAACAGCAAAGTATTGGTAACTGGGAAGCAGAGGAGTTCAAAACACAAAACGGTGTTGCCTTTCGTGCATTAGGTGCAGGACAATCGCCACGTGGTACGCGAAATGATGCAATTCGACCAGATGTTATTTTGATTGATGACATTGATACAGATGAAGAATGCCGTAACAAAGACAGAATCAAGAACAAGGTAAAATGGGTGTTCGAGGCATTATATGCCACACGATCTATTTCAAATCCTTTATTAATGATTGTCTGTGGGAACATCATTGCAAAATATTGTACAGTTACTGAATTAGGTAAAAAAGCCGATAAATGGGACGTTGTGAACATCCGAGATAAAAACGGAAAATCTACATGGCCCCAAAAAAACAGCGAGGCTGCAATTGATCGTGTATTATCATTAATGCCAACATCGTCTGCAAAAAAAGAATATTACAATGATCCACAATCAGAAGGAACAACATTCAAAGAAGTTCACTTCAAGAAATTACCACAATTACGTCATTGTGAAAAAGTGTTGATATACGGTGACCCATCGCCATCGAACAATACAAAAGCTAAGAACTCAACCAAATCGGTTGGTATAATCGGCTACAAAGGCGGCGAATATTACCTGTACAAAATATGGATAGGACACGCAACCAATGCAGAATTTGTCAATTGGTTATCGCAAGCTTGTTTGTATTTGGATTTTAGAAAAATTGATCCTAAACGTGTTTATGTCGAAAATAACTCGTTGCAAGATCCACATTATACACAAGTGTTAGTGCCGTTGGTTAATCAATTCTTTCAACGAACAAATTACCGAATCCCAATGCGTCCAGATAAACGTAAAAAGCCTGCAAAGTTTGAACGTATCGAAGGAACCTTGGAGCCAAAACACAACAGTGGTCAACTGTATGCCAATGAAGCTGAAAAAGATAATCCACACATGCAATTGTTTGTCGAACAAATGTTAGCGGTCTCAGAAGACTGCAAAGAAATGGACGGTCCCGACATGCTCGAGGGAGGCGTATGGTTGATTGAAAATCGTGTTACCAAACAAAATACAGACTATGCAGTTGGCACAGTTGAAAATAGAAGGTATTAATAACTTTTTAAAAACCATTTAAAATGTTTTTACAAAAATCAGATTTAAAAAATAACATATACAATTATCAAGTCGAAGACATTACAGAAGGTGATGACGCAATTGTATTACAAGCCTTGCAAGCGGCAGAGGACGAATGCCGTTCGTATTTGGCAGCAAATAATAAAAAAGAATGGCAGGACGGACGACTGAAATACGACTTAGATGCTATTTTCAGCGCAACAGGAACAGAACGAAATGCATTGATTTTATCACATTGTATCATCATTGCAAAATGGCACATCATCGATTTAGCTAACGTTGACATTTTATACGAACAAGCCAAAGACCGCTACGATCGTACAATCAAATACCTTAATCAGTTAGCAAAAGGCGACATCTCATTGGACAGTTTGCCACAAATCAAACCACCTGTTAGTACAGACGACGAAAACACAGACGACACCTATCCATTCATGTACGGATCTCGAGAAAAATTTAATCACGAATAATCATGGCAAAAAGAAATCGAAATAAAACCAAACCTACAAATCAACAAAATCGAGCAAAATTAAGCACGGAATTGGTTGAGCAATATGTCTTCAAAACTCGTCAAGATATTTCAAAATGGCGCATAGCTGAGAATGCTATCAAAGCTGTTGAGTTCCCAATGTCTTACCTGTTATACAACTTGTATGACGATATAATGAATGACACAACGGTTACATCTCAAATTGAAAATAGAACGTTAGAGGCTATTTCTGCCAATTTCAATCTTCGACCAAAAGGTGGCGACATTGATGTTGAGTTAACAGAAGAATTGCAAAATGCTGAATTTATTAATGAAATCATTCGTCAAATTGTGTACACCCGTTTTTTTGGTCATAGCGTAATTGAATTGGATTGGGATAATACAACAGGTGAAAACAATTTAAAAACAACCTTAATTCCTCGTCAAAATATCATCGCAAAAAAAGGTTGGTTTCACAAAAACTACCAAGATGCCGAAAAAATTAATTACCGTGAATTACAGGAATACGGGACTTGGATTTTAGAGTTTGGAAAAAACGATGATTTAGGATTGTTAAATAAAATTGTGCCACACGTTTTATTCAAAAAATTTGCGCAATCATGCTGGTCTGAACTCTGCGAAATTTATGGTATTCCTCCACGTGTGATGAAGACGGACACGCAAGATCCACAAGCTTTAGCGCGTGGTAAAAAAATGATGCAACAAATGGGCACAGCCGCTTGGTTTATCATTGACAGCACAGAGGAATTTCAATGGGCGCAAGGTGTACAAACAAATGGCGATGTGTACAACAACTTAATTCGTTTGTGTACGAATGAAATTTCAATTGCGTTGAATGGAGCTGTATTAGGTCAAGACACACAGAATGGTAGTTATGGCAAAGAACGTGCAGGACAAGACACTTTGAAAAAATTAGTCATGGCAGATATGGCGTTAGTCGAAATGTACATGAATACACGTGTAATGCCAGCATTAGCACGAATTGGAGTTGTTCCAGAGGATTATGTATTTCAGTACGAAATTGCCGAAGACACAGAAGAGCTTTGGAAAATGACGGTGCAGGCGTTGAATCATTTTACTGTAGATCCTGAATGGGTAAAAGATAAATTCGGAATCAAAATAACAGGTGAAAGAGAAAGTGCAATGCCTGTACAACAACAAAATTTATCGGCTGACGACGGTTTTTTCGTTTAAGGGCTGAAAGGCGACGACCTATCAGCCCGCGAGTGTATTACAAGTCACTACACATGCGCATTGATGATTTATACAATTGTGAATGCGAAGATTGTAAAAAAGATGCTATCATTAATCTTGCAGCGAATTATAACAGCGTAGATGATGTAATTAAAGCAGGTTTGGAAGCTTTAAAATATTTGCATGCGCAAGGTTCATATAGTTACAAAGATTTGGATCAGGAACCGTACAAGAATTTAATTAATCAAACGAATAGTTTCTTAAATAAAGCGGTTACAGATAACAATGTAACTGACTTTATGCGAGACGCGTTCAAAAATGATATTTTCATTTTCTCACACTTACGCACACATGCGCAATTGCAGGAAGCTGGTAGTTTATTATTGACGGATGATGGTAAAATAAAATCCTTTGATCGATTCAAATTAGATATTGCGAAAATCAATGGTTTGTACAACGATAACTATTTGCAAGCCGAATATCAATTTGCAGTCTCATCTGTACAAATGGGTGAGAAATGGCAAAATTATGTTGAAAGCGATCGCTACAATTTACAATACAGAACGGCGCAAGATGATAAAGTAAGAATTTCTCACCAACCATTACACGGAATTACTTTACCAATGAACAATCCGTTTTGGGACAAGTTCTACCCACCGAATGGATGGCGCTGTCGTTGTAATGCTGTACAAGTTCGTGCAAGTAAATATCCTGCAACCAATGAAGAAAATGCGCTAAAAGCTGGAAACATTGCGACAACACAAATAGGTAAAGACAATAAAAATCGTTTAGAGATTTTCCGATTTAATTCTGGTAAACAACGTCTTGTTTTTCCACCAAATCATCCATACAACAAAATCAAGGATGCTGATAAGGTGAAAAAAGAGGTTAAAAAAGAGATTAAGAAAAATGATGTTGAGAAATTAAAAACGGTTGAAGACTTAAGCAATTTTACTAATGATTTATCAAATAAAAATCCAGAATTATTCCATCGAGGATTTAAGAAAGTTAATCTAACATTACGGGAAGACATTAATGGAAACACAGACATGAATGGTACTATAAATCTTCGACAAAATATAATTGATGATCTGATAGGAGGTATAAATAATATTAACAACAATATACCTACAACATTTGAACAAGAAAGAGCATTTGGTACATATTATCATGAAATCATGCATAATTCTAATAAAAAAGGTATTCATTATTCTAATCTTTTAACACCTACAGAAACAAGATACATGGAGCTTGCAAATGAGTTTGTCTCACGCAAAACATTACCCGATTTTATGAAAAAAATGGGTGGAAAATTAAATCATGAAATTCTAATGTCAGATAGAAAGAATACAGGATATAATACAATGGTAAGAAACTTTGATAGTTTAATTCGTTTTGTAGATGCAGACGAAAGCAAAGTATTATCTGATGTTAAGAAGAATTTAATTGAAGGTGATTACAAACTTCAACAAAAATATTTAAAAAATGCAATATCAGATCATTCAGCTTATAAGTTAAAAGCAAAAACTTATGACAGCTTATTGAAATGGGCTAAAGATTATAGTGAGAAAGATTTTAATACAATCTTAGAACACAACAAAAAAGTTTTAAAAGGACTTGAAAAAACTAAGAAGTAGGATAAATCGAATTTAGTTGTCTCATTAAGTCACTTAAATTGTGTAACTCCGCAAAACAAAAAAGTCCCAAAACCCTTTCGTCTGTTTTGGATGATGGATCAGCAGAAATCATAACAGGATTAAGTTTTAGCAAAACTGCTAAATCATTTTGAGTTATTTCTCTTAAATCAAGATTCTGATATGTATAATCAATTTTCGACATAATTACAAATTTACAAAATAATTCAATATGAAACCGATAATCGAATATTTTCAACAAATTTTACAAGATGTACAGATTGAGGCGACTGACGAATACGATAAAAACTTTGAACGAAAAGCCTTTTTTGACGAGCAATGGGACGAAACAAAATTGCAGAATCAAAACGGCTCACTAATGATGAGATCGGGTAATTTGCGTAGTTCCATCAACTCAACCATACAAGGCGATGGCATTGTTTTTACATCAAATTTACCGTACGCCAGCATTCACAACGAAGGCGGTAAGATTACAGTTACAGCCAAAATGAAAAAATACTTTTGGGCGAAATATTACGAAAACAAAACATCTGCTGACATGCCCAACAATTGGAATACTCAAATTGCAGCACAAGCATCAATTTGGAAAGCAATGGCATTGAAGCCTGTTGGTGCTAAGATTGAAATTCCACAACGACAATTCATCGGCGATCATCCGCAAGTAGATGAGTTTGTAAAAGATGTTGTCGACGAGAATTTTCAAGAAATAGAACGCGATTTATTCAACTTATTCACAACACAATAATGAAAACATTTTTAGAAGAAATTCAAAACAAACTAAAAGCTAAATTCGCTTACGTAGACGAGAATTGGGGACAACTCAATTTACCACAACCACCTGTAAAATATCCTTGTGCGTTGATTGATTGCGACAATGCAGCGTACAGCAATTTAGGGAACGATATTCGACAGATACCGACATTACGCCAAGAAGGAACGATAAACATTGAGTTAACAATTGCAACGTTGAAGATTACGAACACATCAGCAAATGCACCACAAATGCAACGTGATAAAGCATGGTTAATTTATGAATTAATTGAAGACGCTCACAAGCTTTTGCAAGGACAAATCGTAGGGAATGGGAAGTTAGTTCGTACAGGTGTTAGGAGAGTTCGCAGAACGGACGGAATGCAAGAACATCGTATAATCTACACATTAGCTGCACACGATGTTTAAATAGTTTTTAAAACGATTTTAAAAGTGCAAATCTTCGTCAGGTGTGTTAAGAATTTTGTACAATGTCGCACGTGAAATCGGATAAACTGGTTTCACGTGTTTTTTAAACGTACGTGTCAATGGAATATCAGGATGCGCATGTTTGCGATACAATTCTTTGATTAATCGGTAGCGTATTTTAGTATTGTCAAATGTCGGCATGGTGTGTTGTGTAGATAGTTGCAAGATAACAAATATTTAATTTGAATGCAATTTTTGATTTTGTATGCAAATTTATATCTTAGACAATAAATATTAAAACTATGGCAATTTCACCATGCGAAACAATAGAGGTTATTGTTTCTCGACTTTTACAAGATCACCCAGAATTCACAACTTTTGAAGCTCATCAATTAGCTATTCAATTACAAAGAAATCAATTATTAGAGGAAGCTTTATTCAGAGATGGCTATTCTGCTATTAAAGGAATTGAAGAAGAACTTGAAAATATTAAAGATCAAATACATGATCTACCTAATTAAACAAAAAACCTCTGAATATTCAGAGGTTTTTGTTTATTAATAATTCTCAATTACCCAATTATCGGTTTTATGAAAACGAATATTTATATCATAAAATATATTCTTATACCAACGATTGTTATAATTTGCATCACTCAACAATTGTTCAGCATTTAAAGTTGGTGTTACATACTTTTGCCAGAACGGAAATAACTGCAAATATTCAGCGGTTACAGATTGAAATTTATACATCTTTTTTCCTTTAACGTTCAGATCAGAATTTGCACCATCAAAAACAAACGAAAAAGTAACTTTCATACATTCTGTACAAGCATAGATACCCGTAGTCTTATATTTCGCTTCAAACTCTTGTAAAGTATATTTTGCAGGATAAAAACGAAGGATTCTTGTATAATTTTTTTCATAATCATCATACAATTTAAATGCATTATTTGTCAATGAATTAATTTCATTCGCTACAGTTGTAACCTGTACAGAATCTAATTTATTCAATGATTTTAAATAATCTATATTTTGTACACTATCATTTTTTCCATTCATTACATCTTTTGAATCTTTATTATTCTGCTGTATTAATTCCCATTCTTCTTTATAGCAATCTAAACAAACTAATTTTTTAAAAGTTTCAAGTTGCTTTATTGAAATTTTTGAAGTAGTGATGTAATTTTCTATAACACTTAACTGAGGATTAGACTTTTCGTTCAAAAAATGTTCAGTAAACAAAACTTTATTAAGAAGTTCTTTGTCTATTTTAGCAAGTTTACTTTTAGAATCATTGTCTAATCTAAAATGTTGTGAAAATACATTAACAGACAATAATAACAATAGGATAAATGAATATTTCATAGTATTTATTTAAGTCGCTAATTTACAATATTTATAAAAAAAAAGACTACTCATTTGAGTAGTCTTTATTAACATGTTTGTTTTCTTGTTCTTTTCCACAAATCTTACAACATGGTTGTTCATATTGACCAGCCAAAGAATCCGATTCCCATTCATGTTCACAGATATTCTGTAGACTTTCTATTGCTAAATCAATATGCATCGCATGTGTATCTGCTTTTTTCTTTTCTTCATTCAGCTTTGTGAATATTTCTTTAGTTAACTCCATTTACACCAAACTGTTTTAATTGTCGTTCTAATCGTTCTATAATCTCATCAATTGGCTCAGAGAACAAACCATAAACTGTAGCACCTTTTTCTTTTTCGAGTTTTACAGCTTTGTATTCTGCCAGTAGCGCATCACTTACTTTTATTTCTTCCATTTTTATCTCTTCTTTTTAATTCGTTTTCGTAAATCTCATAAGCATCAAACACCTTATTATTTTTTGCTCGGATCATTTCATTTTGCAGTTCCGAATTCGTCATCGAACTTACAACCTGCCGAAGATTAACCATAAATTGCTCGTGGTGATTAACTTCTGGTAAAGGTGATGTAGAAGTAATAACCTTAGGTTTTATTGATTCTTTCCAAGCTTTATGCAGTTTATCAACATAATCTACATTGTACTCGCGTGGTGCGGCAAGATCTTCTTGTTCTTTTTTCTCCCTTTCCAATTTTTCAACTCGTTTTTTTTCTTCCCATTGCTCGGCTTTTATCTCGTTGTAAGCTGGCAGAAATAGCGTAAATAACACATCACTATCAAACCTACCTTTGTTCGAACCCAATTCCCCACGACGTCCCATTTTCAGCATCAATAAAACATCTTCTAAACTTTCGTATTTCATTTTATCGAGCAAGTCATCAGCAAGTACATAAGCTTGCATTGGTGTCATATTTTCAGAATATTTGAAAGAACGTGCCGTATTAAGAATAGCGATTTGTAAAATCTGTAAAACCTGTTTCTTGCTCAATCCATCATCAGCTAACAATAAACTGCTTAATTTTCGACATTCAATTGTTTCAGCCAAAACAATGGAGGATTCTTTTTCGAGAATAACCATTGATCGTCCATTGATGTCGTTGATGTCTTTTTCAAAAAAATCTTTATGCCAATGGGTTGAAGTTACGATCCCGTTGTCGCTGTTCTTCTTGGTGATTTCGTTCGACATGCTGTTTGAATTTTTGTGGATTCTTCTCTATATCTTCAACTTCCTGCAAATACTTTTCGATTTTCGACGGTCGAAATAAAGTTTCTGGATTAAGATGCGCTTTCATGGTAAAATCATTTGCCCATTGAAAAACTTTCAATTCAATCACCTGTTTCAATTGCTGAACGGTGATACCTTCCTGTAATCGAGCGTTGATATGGCTCAAATTACTTCTACGTGCCGAAAATCGACGCTTAGCCAATTCGTTGAGGTAATTTAAAACCTCCGTTGCTTCTGGGTGAATGTTAGACTTAACAGGTAATCTGTCCAACACTTCTTTTATTGTCCATTCGTCTAAGCCCTGTGCAGATAACGCATTGGCGATTTCTGTTTTGTTATAAGTTTCTGTTTTAGTCATATCAATAAATTGGTGGTTTTGGCTTTTCGATTGGTTGGTAGTGGGTGATTAAATTAAAAGGAAGTAAACTAAATTCACTTTTTAAAACAAAGTGCTTGCTTTGATATAATGAAAGGAGAATTTTATCTTTATAATTTATCCAACATTCTGTGATATTTTTAGGTAAATCATCTTCACTTTCTATTTTAATCCAACCATTGTTAAATTTTGAATTTAATGATTCGAAATAATCTGTATAATCTGAAATACCAAAAAAATGTTGTTTATCAAAATCATCTTTAATCCAAAATTCATCTTCATTATTATTTACTCCTAAAACCTCATATACATTACCAATAGTTAAAGTTTCTTGACCAGTTCTTCTCATTTTACATACATTAATAGCTGTAAGTTGAGCACCTTTTACAATTTCTTGTTTCATCTTTTAAATTTTTTAATTACCATTTGTTCTAATGCAAATATTACTTTGCTCACTTCTTGCGGTTCCATTTTCTTTAATGTTTTCCCAGCTACAGGACATCGATAACTTTTGATCCAGCAACCTAAAATATGCAGACTGGCAAAAGTTGGTTTCTCGACATCTCGCCACCCCAATTGTTTGGCAAGTGACAAAACTTTGCGATGTTGTGGATTTTCATTTTCGAAGTAGGCATAAATAGTAGGATTTGGCAATTCGCCTGTTGTGTAGCAATGGATAAGTTCCGTTAATTCTATGTCGGTTAAATTGGTTGTAGAAATCACTTTATAACCGAGTATTTTCCCGAAGTCAGCTAACCGCGCATTGCGGTCGCTGTACTTCTCTGACACGATGGTCATTAATTGTTGGATAAGCTGTGGTTTGGTTTTCATGTCTTAATTATTTACAACATTTTTACCACTTGGATAAATACTTTTTAAATGCTGTTTAAAAGCATGTAGTTCAAAGTATTCTAACTTCGTTTCGGGTTTCCAAACTCCGCCCAGATCTTGATAAACCGCTTTGCCATTTACCAAGAAACCTTGATCTGTTAATTTTGATATTGTGATTGGCATTTTTAATCGTGATTTTGTTGATTACTATTTTTTACTATTTTGTAAATCCACAGCGCCACAATGACGCCGTAGATTACTATTGCTAAAATTTTGTTACTACTCATCGGCAGTTGGTAATAAAAAGCTTAAATCAAAATCCTTTGGCAATTCACAAGATGTGATATTCAACGGGATCACTTTCTCTACACCATTAGCATCAACCATCCATGCCTCTATAAACCATTTACTCATTTTTGGTTTGTACGCCTTTTGAATTAATTCCATTCCTTCAGCAAAATCAGTATTTGGATACTCTTCGTTGGCGTGTTGCGATAGTTCGAGAACTTTTTTACTATCCAAATCTCCTTTTGCATTCTTTTGTAAAAGACGATTGACTAATTTCATCAATTTTGCCGATTCAGGATCTTTTGCTAAAGAACCCAAAAACTTGTGAACCAATGCCAATCCATAGTTGGCATTATCATCGTAACCATCTGTCACTCTGTAACCCAATATAATCTTTGCATTCGGCAAGCTAATCGTATGTGTTTTTTGAGTAGATGAAATCCCTAATGTGTCAATCTTCAATTTCAGATAATCTACAAATGAAGTGTAAACAAATAGTTTTGCTGATCCCAATGCTTTTGACGCATTCTGAAGCTGTTCAATAGCTTTTGGCAATTGTTCCTGCGCAATGTCTTCTAATGCTTTTAGATTGATTGCTCGTTGTTCCTTTTCGGATTGTTTTTCAGCAGCCAATTGTTTTGCTAATTCTGCTTTCTGCTCTGCTGTTAAGTCTTCTAATTTTATTGTCATCGCTTATTTTTTTTGCTTTGAATTTTTTTCAAATTCTGAAACTAATTCTGAAAATTCTTTTTTAAATCCTTTTGTGTGTTTCAATGCTTCTTTC
Organism: Empedobacter sp. GD03739; assembly: GCF_029843245.1. NCBI lineage: Bacteria > Pseudomonadati > Bacteroidota > Flavobacteriia > Flavobacteriales > Weeksellaceae > Empedobacter > Empedobacter sp. GD03739. Next base: position 31,716 of record NZ_JAOCHX010000018.1, read on the forward strand.
AGAATATCCATAACTTTCGGCTCTCTTAAAAATACCTGCATCATCATAGGAATTAAATTTCCTTTAGATCCACAAGTTTGAGCATGAGTAGTTATTGTTCCGTCTTTATCTTCTTTAATCGATAAATGAAATAACGCTGTTAAATCTTCTGTGTTGATTGATTTTGGTTTTTGGTCCTGTGACATAATTTAAAATGTTTGTATTAATAATAATTGTTGTTTTTCTCGATCTAATGTGTAGTGCGAATTCACATACACAAAATTTCTGTGACTAATTTCTGTAAGGATTAAAGCGATTAAACCTTTCAGATGATCTGGAATAGTACAGGGACGATTAAAGTGTAAATCGTTTGATACTTGGTGCAATTGACATCTGTCTGTCAAAGTCAAACACTCGTTTCCATGTGTATCGTAATTTAGGATCAATAAAATATCATCCTCGCTGTATCGTCTATCCATTCTAATTGTTTATAGTATTCAGTCGGGACTTTGTTATCCCATTCATTTTCGTTTTGCTCTTCCATTAGTGCTAATTGAGCCTTATAATTATTCAGCTCATTATTTACGACGATGTACATATAATGGAAAGGACTATTGATTTCTAACCATTGTGTCAATTTCACAATGATTGATGCTATTTCAATTTTAGTAATCGTCGTTTTCATTGCAATACATTTTGATTAATACACTTGGATAAATCTCTTCAATTTCTTCAGCCATCGAGATAAGAACATCATTCAGTATTGCTGCATCAAGTAACGAATCGATATAAGCACTGTTCTCATTATAAAAGCGACGTTCTACTAATTCAAACTCATCTATATACCAATGCCATAAAGAAATGTTAGTGGTAATACTTTCTAACAATAAATTTTGTTGTCTTGCAATCACAGTAGCCCATAATTCAAATAAGGCACGTGTAAAGTTTCTATACTGTCTCGAATTCATTCCAAGTGCAGCAATAATTCTAATTCTAACCGTTGTCTTGTCCATTGTTGAGTGTTTTTTAATCGGTTTCTAATTCTTTATTTTTTCCTTGTAGATCTTCAAAGCCTTTTTGCCAGACAATGAAGAACTTATTATTTGGTCCATACTTTCGACCTTTGTTTGTAGCTAAATAGCCATTAACAAATACTTTTTGTGTAGCATCGTAATAGATGCTTGTTTCAAATTCAGTTCTGGGATGCGCTCCCTTTCCGTGTGCTGTGAAAACAAATAACTTCTTAGGAAATTGACGCGTAAATTCAATGAACTTATCAAAAGTGTAACCTCGAAAGAAATACATTGCACTATCAATGATGATGACTTGCGCACTGTTACGCATTTTCAGACGTTCTGTCAAAACTTCTATTGGTTCCGACACCATATTAAAGTTATGAGCGACATCGTGCATTTTAAAGAGCGTCAAACGATCTTGCACGTTGTCATCATCTAAATCTTCCTCTAAAAAATTGTACAGTACCTTTTCAGATCGCGCGAACTCCTTTGCCAGTTGCATCATAAAGGACGACTTTCCACTCCCAGAGTTTCCAACAACTATCCATCGTCCCTTAATTTGCGGATGTCCAAACACATCATAAAACCTACCTTTGAATTGTATTTTTGTTGATTTATAATCCAGTACATTCTGTACCGTCAAGGCGCGTTTTAATTTCATATTCTCGGATTTCCTAAAATCTTACGTACTAATCCCAATGTTAATGGTTCGTTCATTCGTTCAGCCTCTCGCATTGCAGGTACTAACACATCGTGCAATTCTCCATAGTTCTCGCAATTCTTTTTCAACCAAACTTTTAATTCCTTATCCTCAATCGCTTGGATAAACTGATCAAAACTGCGGTCAATTGGATTCAGTTCACGAATCCCAAATTTGATGCGTCGATAAAACTGTGGAATACCAGAGCGATTCTTTTTTCTTAGCTTATCCAAATTATCAAGTAACTGATCCGTACCGATTAACACAAGTGCGGAATAGCCAACTAAACCATCGTACAACTCTTTCATTGAGCAAAGCGCTGGTTGCTTCATATATTCGCACTCATCGTAGATCACCGTAGGATATTCGCCAATCATTTGTTTACCCTTTAAAAAATCTGCGATGGCACTAATTTTTTTCGATTTGGTTTTTGGCGTTGATATTTTCATTTCTTCCAATGTTTTGTCTAACAAATCACCAATTGTATCAAGACTTCCAACCGTAATTTTGTAGGTATCAACTGGGAACTTATTTCGAAATAACTCACTTGTAAATGTCTTACCACACCCAGTTTCACCAATTATCACATGAGTAGTACTGTGCTCTCTCGCTTCCTGTAAGGTTTCCAACATACGCATCATTTGCGCTGTTGGACGAACCTCCCAATATTCCTTTTTCAATGAAAAGTCAATTTTCTCGGCAATCATTTTATACCACTTATCAGCGATTAAGACATTACCTGTTATGATTTGACCTTTCAAAATAGCACCGATGTAGCGCTCATTAATTTCAGATCGCTTCACAAACTCATTTGCCGACATCTGATGTTGTTTCAAATAAGCGTTCAACGCTTCTGATATAGATTTTTTTTGTACTTCCGTTAATTTCATTTTTTAATCATTTAAATAGTTAGACAAATCAACTTTTGCGTTCAAATACGCGTCTTGTTCTTGTTGCCAATCTTTCAATTGACGTTTTTCGTCTTGTTGTTCGAATTGTTGCAACTTCTTTTGAGCTGCTTTTTTTCGTTCCTCCGATTTGTGGTCCTTATGTTGTCCCAAACTATCTGGAATCAAGAATTTTTGTAAAGTTTCCAACTGTGGATTACTCTCAAATAATTCTCTCACCGTGTCTTTTCGTTCCACCATACGATCTACAATTGTCGCAGTCAAATCTTTGTTGAATTGATAAATCAAAGAACGTTGTTCGCCATCTTGTGCCTCCTGATTCGCAATCGCCATTGGTTGAATGTATTTTTGCTCCAAAACAAATGACAGATCGCCAATTTCTTCAAGCAATCTTCCATTACGAGATTTGGCATTTGTAACATACACTCTACTCAAATCTTCTGGATCAAATCGGACCAGCCAATCCAAGTGCATATACTTTCGCCAGTTTAGATCAAAGCTATCGTACCAATGTTTTTGCCCGTAAATCGTAACTTCCAATCCGTCACCTTCCATGCGATTCGTGTAACCTGTTGTTTCACCGAAGACATGCATATACTTGTCAAATGACATTGGCATCAAATGCTTATCAGAAATATTGGCAAAAGATTCGATGTATGCCATTCGCTTCTCAGCGCGATCATTCTCGATAGCATCAACTATTTGCTGAACCACCCCCTCGTAAGTTGGGAACTGATGACGTATTTTAGCCAAATAATCACCATTTGGTTGATTAGCTTGACTTGCTGTTACGTTATGCCCAGACCAGTTTGGTAACATCTTCGCTTGAAGATAATTTGTATTAAATCGGTTAAAGAACGCCTCAATAACTTTTGACTTCGAATTTTTTACTGCCGCTGGCGTAAAATGCTTACACAACGATTCGTAAAATGGTCTCAAGTGTTTGATTTGGTAATTATCGGATTGGATCTGATACGGTTGATGACGTTGCTTAAATAATTCTGCTGTGTGATTGATTGCATTTTTATAAGCCGCACGAATCAGATCCGAATTTTCATTCTCACCAATCGCATAACCAACGATATAATCATTGAAAGGATCTAAAACCATTACAACCGTTGGTCGATGATGATAAGTAGTTACTTTATTACCTTCCGCATTAATTTTCGTTTTCTGATATAACAACTCAACATCCCAACCGTCATGCACCCAGAATAACATTGACGTATCTGGACGACTTCGTTTATTCTGCATCAACTTCGTATGCATCAATTCTGTTGCACCTCTCGTAAAGGATTTGGTAAACAAATCAACTTCCTTACGTTTACGCGCAACTACCGAAGCATCAATTTTCCGCTTGTTCATACGCTCTGCCATTATATTGAAGAAATTCGCCACCTGTTCATTATTCAAATTCTGTGGTTGTGCCAATAATTCTTCTAACAAAGAATCCCAAATATCATCTTTGATGATAGCTGCATTTCGCGTCATCAACTTACCAGAGATCAAACTCGAATAACCTTCCTTTTGATATTTACCAACTTTACGACGCAATGCATCTTTATTAGTTGGTAAATCATGATCAACCGCATGGAATGCATTAACATCTCTGCTTAGCGAATCCCAAATATCAAATTGACCAACAACGCCAATAGCTTTGGCATACGATTTTCTATTCGCCTTAACCTCAAGTAGTGTATTCAGCACCGAGGCATTAATTGTATATCGTTCGATTAACTCAGGTGTTAATTTTTTTTTCGAATTCTCATCACCATAACGATGCGTTAAATAAAAATCTAATGCTTGATTATCTCTTATATAATATTTTTCAAAGAACGACTGTCGCACCTGTTCTGGTGGCTTTCCAAATTTCTCGACCAGCTGACTTCGCCAGTCTTCGCAGAGGGAATCATAAATTACCAATGCTTCAAATCCGAGCGAGGCTCGTCGCAGTTCTTTCTCACTGCATGTTTTACTTCTAATCCTTTTATTTAAGGCATTCCAACTAATCAAGGAAAGACTTTTAGGATGAGATAAAACTATCTTGTCACTTTTAATTAGAAACTTAGTCTTTACACCAAGCTTTCCGTCGTAATACTCAAATGGTACTTCTCTTTTTTCCATACACATTTATTATTTGATCCCTTAATCGGATTCGAACCGATGACCTTTGCAACCTCGCTTCTTATACGTGTTTCAGACGAACAAGGAAAATGCAATACTCTAACCGCTGAGCTATAAGGGAACCTTCAATACATAAACACAAAAAACGTTGTTCCCGCTCACGGCTCGAACGTGAGTGCCTTCCTGTCGGGATAATTCATTAAATTTGAAATCTCACTTAAAAATTTAATTATGAATGATTTATTAATGTTATCTAACCGCTTATATGTGTTAGAAATCCTTTTGCTTCAGAAAAATATTATTGAACCTGACCATTATTTTGAAGTTCTGGAAAAGTTTATTCAGGTTTTGCCTGATGTACAGCTTTCAGAAGAGTCTCACGAATTAGATCATGAAGTTTCTCAAATTGGTGATTTAATGGAGCAACTACAGGTTCATAAGGATTATCTAAAGAGGGCTTTGAATCAATAACTACATTTAGATTTCCTACCAAACGCTCTAAGTTCACAACTACAGGGCGTTTTTCTTCCATCTTGTCAGACATAATTTTATTTGCCATATAAGCATCAAATGCTTCTGCTTTTTCTACATTAGCAACAATTCGTGCCTCTAACTCTCGTTTATTAATTATTTTTTTTGCATGTTTTCTTGCTTTTTTACTAATCTTTACGATAGTATTCTGTTCCATATCGAACACGTAAATAGTTTTTGTTTTCATATTATAGTTGTATTTGTTTCATTATTTCCTCTGTCTCTCTCAATTCATCTCTCATTATTTCCAATGCTCTCACGCGTATAGCTTGTGCAGTAGGCGAGTTATTGTAAAATGCCAATGCTTGATCTACTGTAGCTCTTGACACTTGAAATTCTTCAGCGAGAATTTTCATCGAACCTAAAGGCGGCTTAATCTTTTTCATATCTTTACATTTGTTAATATGTTTTTATATCGCATTATTACTTATAATTTGATATTGCAAATATATACACAGTTTGGGAATATAAACAAATAAAAAATCACATTTTGGGAATAATAATTGATAACAAGTTGATTCTTAGGAAAATAAGAGAATATTATAAATTTGAAAGTGATGCCGAATTTGCTAAACATTTAGGTATTAAGCCAAATACTTTATCAAATTGGTACAACAGGAACTCTATAGATTACTTAAAAATAATCACAAATTGTGAAGATATTGACGCGAACTGGCTTCTTACTGGTGAAGGCAATATGTTAAAAGAACACAATCAAAAAAACATGATTGCAGAACCTGCCAGATCTTATCGAAAAACAGCAGACAAAATATACCCAGTACAACAAGTACCTGTATTTAATTTAGATGCGACAATGGGTTTGGTTCCTATGATTAATGATAACGGAGTAGACGAGGACAAGATCATAGACTTTATCTCAATTCCTAATTTACCAAGTTGCGACGGGGCAACATCTGCAACTGGGGATTCAATGTATCCTTTGTTAAAGGCAGGAGATCTAATCGCGTATAAACGCATCGCCTTAGAACCAAATAGTATTTTTTATGGAGAGATCTATCTACTATCAATCAAAATTGACGAAACCAGCACATACAAGACAATCAAGTTTGTTCAAAAATCAGAATTAGGACCAGAATATTTGCGTCTTGTAAGTCAAAATCAACACCACCCACCAATGGACATCGAGATAAAACAAATAGCCGCAATTGCACTGGTTAGAGCGTCTATACGCATTCACAACTAATAAAACCCTTTGTTTATGCAGGTTTCAAAGCTGAAAACAATTGTTTTAACTGCATTATCGGGGTTGCTATATATCTTTTTTTTGCGTTTTAACGTATTTTTTTACAATTAACACATATAGTTGAGAGTGTTTTTTTACATCGTTGAGGCGACCCATTAGGCGACCCATAAGGCGACCCATTATGTAAATAAGGGCTATTTTGGGCATTTTACAAGTTCTTTAAAACCTTTTTAAAAAGCCTTTAAAGACAACTTTGTTTATCAGGTCCATACATCAGCAAAAGCCCTATTTATAAGGCTATATGTAGTAATAAGAAGTAAAAAGCCCAGTTCTTTTTAGATCTGGGCTTTTATTTTGGTTTTACAGGAAGTAAAAGAGAAGTATAAGGTACAATCGGGCATTTCTAATTTTATTCATTTAAACATGAAAAAAGCCTTTATACTGCATGTACAAAGGCTTTCAAGCTAAAAATCGTTTTTTTATTTACGGACTTTTGTTATATATGGGGGTATTTAACTTACAAATCATAACATTTTTTTTAAATTTGTTTAAAATAGTACGCAATGAAATATTTATTCATCGGATTTTTAGGGCTATTTATAGCTTGTAATGCGCAAGAAACTAAGAAAGTTTCTAAAAAGCAAACCATTCATCAAACAACAAAAACACCTCAAAAAGTGAACAAAATTTACGATTATACATTCAAAGATATCAATGATGACGATTTTAATTTCGCGGATTTGAAAGGAAAGAAAATCTTAATTCTTAACACAGCTTCAAAATGTGGTTACACACCTCAATATGATGCTTTAGAAAAATTGTATCAAGAATATAAAGATCAAGGTTTAGTTATTGTTGGATTTCCTTCAGACAATTTTGGAGGTCAGGAATTTGACAACAATGAAGAAATTGCAAGTTTTTGTAAATTAAATTATGGCGTAACTTTTCCTTTGATGTCAAAAAGTGATGTAATTGGAAAAAATCAAAATGAAATTTTCAAATTCTTAACAAAAAAATCATTGAACGGAAAATCTGATAATGATGTAAAATGGAATTTTACGAAATTTTTGATTAACGAAGACGGAACTTTAGAGGCTTCTTATCCATCAAAAGTAACTCCAGATTCAAAAGAAATAATAGATTGGTTAAATAAATAGTAAATGAAGTTAGATATTCTTGCAATTGGAGCTCATCCTGATGACGTAGAATTGGGATGTGGAGGAACACTTGCAAAAGAAATTAAAAACGGTAAAACAGTTGGTATTCTCGATTTAACAAAAGGAGAATTGGGAACTCGTGGTACTGATGAAACGCGCCGTGTAGAAGCAAATGATGCCAAAAACATTTTGGGAGTTGCTGTAAGAGAAAATCTTGGAATTCCTGATGGTTTTTTCTTGAATGATAAAGAAAATCAATTGAAAATTGTCGAAATCATTCGCAAATATCAACCTGATATTATTTTGAGTAATGCACCTCACGATCGCCATCCAGATCATGGAAAAGGTTCAGATTTAGTGAATACTGCTATTTTCTTATCGGGTTTACCAAAAATTGATAATGGATTACCAGCTTGGCGTCCAAAAAAGCACTTCCACTACATTCAATGGTTGCCTTTAGAACCTCATTTTGTAATTGATATTTCTGGTTTTGTTGATACAAAAGTGGAAGCTTGCATGGCGTATAAAACGCAATTTTTTGATCCAAATTCGAGCGAACCTCAAACACCAATTTCATCGAAGAATTTTACAGATTCTATCCGATATCGTGCATATGATTTAGGAAGATTAATCGGAACTGAAGGTGGAGAAGGATTTATTTCGCGAAGTTATATTGGCGTAAATAATTTAGATTCTTTAATTTAGAAATAAAGGTGTAAAAAACCTTTATTTTTTTGTCAAAATTATTTGCAAGTACCGATTAATAGGCTATATTTGCAGTCCAATTGAGAGATTAAATAAAAGTTAATTTCGCAATAAAAATGGTGATTGTAGCTCAGTTGGTTAGAGCGCCGGATTGTGGTTCCGGAGGTCGTGGGTTCGAGACCCATCATTCACCCTAAAACTTTAGAATTAGTTTCAAAAGAAATTCAAACCAAATGGTGATTGTAGCTCAGTTGGTTAGAGCGCCGGATTGTGGTTCCGGAGGTCGTGGGTTCGAGACCCATCATTCACCCTAAAAACTTTAGAATTAGTTTCAAAAAAAATTCAAACCAAATGGTGATTGTAGCTCAGTTGGTTAGAGCGCCGGATTGTGGTTCCGGAGGTCGTGGGTTCGAGACCCATCATTCACCCACATTAAATCTCAATTTCAATAGAAGTTGAGATTTTTTTATTGAATTAATATCAAAACTTGGGAGCAATGCAAAAATTTGTGATAATCTGAATAAGAAAAAAGCTCTATCTCTAACTTCTTACAATTGCATTCTAAAGCTTTTTAATTTTTGGATTAGGAGTCAGGATTCTTGGTTATTTTAAATTATATTTTTATGGATAAAAAAAATAAGAATGATTTTTAGTTTGATTCTTCGTTGTAAATTTACCAAAACATTCAAAATGAAAAAATCATCAATATTCTTAGGAATGATTGCTTTTGCTGGAGTTTTAAGCTCTTGTTCAACTCAAAAAACAGCAGCAGAATCAACTCAAACCTCAATAGAAATGACAAAAGATTACGCTTTTCAATATTATGCTCAAGTTCCATTAACAACAGATATTTCGCATTTAACAAAAAACGAAAAAGAGATTTTACGTTTGATGTTCAAAACGGCAGATATTATGGACGATTTATTTTGGCAACAAGCTTATGGTGCTAAAATAGATTTGATGGACGAAACGAAAGGTGAAGCCAAAGAATATGCAAAAATAAACTACGGTCCTTGGGATAGATTGAATAACGAAACGCCTTTTATAAACGGTATTGGAGCAAAACCTGCTGGTGCAACTTTCTATCCAATTGATATGACGAAAGAGGAATTTGAACAAGCAAATATCAAAGATGGTAAATCTCCTTACTCAATTATTCGTCGTAATCGTGAAGGAAAATTATATTCGATTCCATACCACGAAAATTTCAAAAATCAATTATCAAAAGCCGCTGAATATTTAACAAAAGCATCAGAATTAGCAGAAGATGCTGGGCTTAAAAAATATTTAAAATTACGTGCTGCAGCTTTGATAAGCGATGATTTTTATGCAAGTGATTTGGCTTGGATGGATATGAAAAATGCAAATATTGATATGGTGGTTGGTCCGATTGAAAATTACGAAGATCAATTGTTTGGATATAAAACTTCATATTCTGCATATATTTTAGTAAAAGATATTGAATGGTCGAAAAAATTGGCAAAATTCGTTCAATATTTACCAGAATTACAGAAGAATTTACCTGTTTCTGCAAATTACAAAAAAGAAATTCCTGGAACTGATTCGGATCTTAATGCGTATGATGTGGTGTATTATGCGGGAGATTGTAACGCTGCTGGAAAAACAATTGCGATTAATTTACCAAATGATGAAAAAGTTCAACTAGAAAAAGGAACGCGCCGTTTGCAATTAAAAAATGCTATGAAAGCGAAATTTGATAAAATTCTTGCCCCAATTGCAACTGCTTTGATTGATGAAAGCCAACAGAAAAACATCAAATTTGATGCATTCTTTTCTAATGTGATGTTTCACGAAGTGGCGCATGGTTTAGGAATCAAAAATACAGTAAATGAAAAAGGTTCTGTCCGCGATGCTTTAAAAGAAGCTAATTCAGCTTTAGAAGAAGGAAAAGCTGATATTCTTGGTTTGTATATGGTGAATCAATTGTTGAAAAAAGGTGAATTGACAGGAACACAAGAAGATTATTTTGTGACTTTCTTGGCTGGAATCTTACGTTCAGTTCGTTTTGGAGCAAGTTCTGCACACGGACAAGCAAACATGATTGCGTTTAACTATTTTGCTGAAAATGGAGCTTTCGAAAAAACTACAAATGGACGTTACAGAGTAAATGTAGCTAAAATGGAAAAAGCAATGAATGGTTTATCAGAATTAATTTTGACACTTCAAGGAAATGGAGATTATGATGGTGTAAAAAAATTATATGCTGATAAAGGAATTATTCACGACGATTTACAAAAAGATTTAGATGTCTTGAAAACAAAAAACATTCCAGTTGATGTTGTTTTTGAACAAGGTCCAAAAATGTTGGGATTGTAAAAATAGATTCAATAAAAAAGCTTTCTCAAAATTGAGAAAGCTTTTTTGTTATTCATATAATTTCGTAGCAAAATCCTTCATCGGATTTCTAACTTTTTTCATTGGCGCTAGCCAATCTTCACTGTCTCTGTATCCCAAAGGAAGCATTAAAACGCTTCGCATTCCTTTTTCTTTCAAATCAAGCAAATCATCCAATTCAGCATTATCAAAACCTTCCATTGGCGTACTATCAATTTTCAATTCTGCTGCTTGAGCAAGAGCAAAACCTAATCCAATGTATGCTTGACGAGCTGTATGTGCAAAATTTTCTTCAGAAGTTTGAGGCAAATAAATTCCTTTCAATTTATCTGTATACGAACCAAAACGACCTCTTGGCAAATCTCTCTCATCCGTTGTATAATCGTAAATTGCATCAATACGATCTTCTGTATAACGATCCCAAGCTACAAAAACCAATAAATGCGAACAATCTACAATCGCTTGCTGATCATAGGCAATTGGAACAATTTTTTGTTGCAATTCTTTATTTTTAATAACTAAAATTCTGAACTGTTGCAAACCTGATGAAGTTGGTGCTAAACGAGCTGCTTCAACAATTTTTTTAACGTCTTCTTCTTCAACAATTAAAGACGGATCATATTTTTTTGTAGCGTAACGCCATTTCAAATCATCTATTAAAGACATAATTACTTATTTAAAATCTTTCTAAAAATACATCAAAAAAGTAATCGATCGACCAAAAAATATGCTAAAATTTATGTTATTTATCTTGTTTCCATTCCAAAAAATAACTTCCTGTTGCATTCGTAGAATTCCAACGAACTTGATAATCACCTTTTGCTAAATCAACTGTAAAATTTTCTTCTTTCGAATTTGTAAGTTGACGATTAAACACAACTTCATTATTTTGATCGACAATTTCAAAAATCATTTCGCCTTCTAATTTAATATTCGAATGAAAATTAGCAGTTAAACTTTTCGAAACATTTAGCTTGATATAACTCGTTCCAGAAGCATCTTCAAACTTCGCTTTTGTCCAATTATCACCATTCGAATTCGACCATTTCGAATCCCCCACTCCTTTGTCAAAAAAAGTTCCTTGCGATTTGATATTTGGATTATCCACTTTTCTATAAAAATTATTCGAATCAACATCTGCATTAACTTTTACTGTAATACATGATTGTAACGAAATCATTGCGATAATAAGTGCTATTTTTTTCATATTAGTTTCTCTTTTACTAAATAGATGCAGCATTTTGAAAAAAGTTACAGCAAACAAATATTTTTAAATCATTTTTGATATGCGTAACTTTCGCAAAATATTCTGATGAACGATACTACAGCTCAATTTTTGCAAGAAAACTTTACTCAAAAAGCAATTGAAAGTTTAACTCAACTTTCAGGAGGAGGTTCAGCTCGAGTATATTCGAGATTTTTTGATCAAAATCAGTCGTATATTTTGGCTGAAAGCTCTAATATTGAAGAAAATAAAGTATTTATTCAGTTCTCTTTAGATTTAAAAAAAGTCATCAATAATATTCCAGAAATTGTTTCAGTTTCAGAAGATTTTGCAACCTATGTTCAAACAGATTTAGGAGACGAAACACTGATGAATATTGTCTTGAATGATTTCGAAAAAGCAAAACCTTATTATTTTAAGACATTAGAAAAATTAGCAATTGCTCAAATTCAAGGTGCAACTAAAATCGATTTTAATCATACTTTTTCGTATCCAAAATTAGATAAAACATTAATTTTAAGAGATTTATTTCAGTTTAATTTTTACTTTTTAGATGTCTTAGGAATTGATTACAATGCAGGAAAATTAATCAAAGATTTTGATCGTTTTGCGTCTCAATTTGATAAACTTTCGCCACAAGGTTTTGTGTTCAGAGATTTCCAAACGCGCAACATTATGATTCATCAAAACGAACCTTATTTTATCGATTATCAAGGCGGTTTATATGGACCTGTTGTCTATGATTTGGTTTCGTTAATTTGGCAAGCAAAAGCCAATTTACCATTTGAATTTAAAAAAGAATTATACGAATTTTATTACCAAGAATTAACCAAACAAATTCCAACTTTAGTTCCAATAGATTTTCGTCAATCGTACGAATATTGTGTAGTTGCTCGACTTTTACAAGTTTTAGGAACCTATGGTTTGAGAGGAATTATTGAACGTAAAAAACACTTTTTAGAAAGTATTTCGTTTGGGCTTAAAAACTTAGAATCAATAATCGATTATCCTATATTACAAAATTATCCAGAATTAAAACATATTATAAAAATCCTTGTTCTTCCAGAAACGTTAGAACGCATAAATCATAAAATAAATGGCTAAATTAAACATCAACGTTCGTAGTTTTTCGTATAAAAAAGGAATTCCAACCGATCCAACTGGAAATGGTGGTGGTTTCGTTTTTGATTGTCGTGGAATTCTAAATCCAGGTCGAATTCAGGCATATAAAACACAAACAGGGCGCGACGAAGAGGTTAAAAAATACTTGGAAACAGAAACTAAAATTGCAGTTTTTTTAGAAGGTGTTTTTCAAATTATTGACATTTCGATCGAAGATTATTTGCAACGAGGTTTCGAGAATTTAGAAATTAATTTTGGTTGCACAGGCGGACAACATCGATCAGTTTATTCTGCTGATGCGACTGCAAAACATATTCAAGAGAAATTTCCAGAAGCGCAAGTTACGTTACATCATATTGTGCAAGAAGAAAAAAATTGGATAAACGAGGCGTATTAATATGAAAGCAATGATTTTTGCAGCGGGTCTTGGGACTCGTTTAAAACCATTTACTGACAACCATCCCAAAGCTTTAGCAGTTGTAAATGGAAAACCTCTTTTGCAACGAAATATAGAATATTTGAAATCTTTCGGAATTAATGAAATCGTGATTAACGTGCATCATTTTGCAGATCAAATCATTGAGTTTTTAGAAGATAATAATTATTTCGGAATTGAAATTACTATTTCAGATGAAACAGATCAAGTTCTTGAAACTGGTGGTGGTTTGGTTAAAGCAAAAGCTAATTTCGAGGAAGATTTTTTGGTGATGAATGTGGACATTTTAACAGATCTAAATCTTGCTAAATTTATCAAAGCACATCAAGAAAACAAAGCGTTAGTAACGTTGGCAGTTTCGGATAGAAATTCATCTCGTAAACTATTTTTCAATGAACAAAATGAATTAAAAGGTTGGCGAAATCTGAAAACTGAAGAAGAAATAAAAGCTGTAGATTCCTTAGACAATTGCAAAGATTTGGCTTTTAGCGGAATTCATGTTATTTCTCCTGCTCTATTTGATAAAATTACGGAGAAAGGTAAGTTTTCGATCATGAAAGTCTATATGGATTTAATGCAAACTGAATCAATTCTTGGTTTTGACCATTCTGGCGGAATTTTAATCGATGTTGGTCGACCAGAAAGCGTAACAGAAGCTGAAAACTTTTTTAAATAAATCAAAAACTCAATTCGATGAATTGAGTTTTTTTATGCAAAAAGTTTATATATCTTAGACCGAATGAAATACATCAATTATTTTATCTATTTAACTATTCTTGTAGTGATAATTCTCGCTTCAATACTTTACTTTTCTTTCAAAAATAAAGTTGGAAAGATTCAGCTAAAGTAAATTACAATAAAAGTTTAGATTTAATCAGAAATAATTATAAAAATCAAGATGCTTATGATGAAGTATTTTTAGAAATTTATGATACAGAAATTCAGGATAAATTGAAGGAATTGTAAATGTAATTACTCAAAAAAAATCAATAAAACTCTCCATCTACATAAAACCATTTGCCATTCTCTTGCACAAATGTAGAAAGTTCGTCATGTTCGTAGATCTCACCTTGTTTGTCTTGGTAATAAGCTCTAAATCGAACTTTATTAGCTTTTGCAAAAACAATTTCTAACTTCAACCATTTATTCGATTTTGCCCAATCTTCGATATCGCTAAAATCATTATCTTTTTGTGTAGAAGAATGTGTTGTATCAACTAAATATTCAGGCAAAACCATTGCAAAAGCAGCATAACGAGAACGCATCAACTCTTCGGTAGTTTTTGGCAATTCTTTATTCAAATGAAAAAGTTCGCAACAAGTTGCATATTCTTTTCCAGAACAACAAGGACAATTCATTTTATTCATATTTTTTGCAAAGATACTATTTACTTGTCTTTGTGGTAATGATAATGATCTTGAATCACCACTTGAATAAAATCAATATTTCCTAAACCATCACTTTTCACCTCCATTATTTCCTCTAGTTTTCGCGTTAATTTTAATAAAATATCATAATTATTATTGTGCAATGCAGACGTAAAATTCTCTTTTACAATATTAATATCACGATCAGACAAGCGATAAACTTCAGGAAAACGAATTTTATAAGTTTCAGAAACTTCAGCAAAAATGGTTTGTGATAAATCTAATTTCGGATTCAAATCAATCAAACATGTATTTGCCACAATATCGCCTAAACGTTGACCATTTTTATTAATAATCATTGTAATCAACGCGATAAGTCCAGTAAATAAAAATAATTCTACAATTCCAATCACCCAACGTAAGAAATAATCGAAATTATTGGCACGGTTTCCATCCATTCTTATTACACGAATCTTCATGATCCATTTTCCAACAGTTTGCCCTTTCATCAAAATCTCTAAAATCAATGGATAAAGTAAAAATATAAAACCTATTATACTATAAATTCCCATTCGAAACCATTCGTCTCTATTCGGAATAAACTCCGAAAAATAAGACATGCCGTAAACTAATACGATCCGGATAATCATATCAATAATATAAGCAAGTAAACGTTTTCCGAGTGGCGCAATATTATAAGCAATTTGCACGTTTTGTGGTGTATTGACTAAAAGTTTATTCATATATTTGGTTCACTAACAACTACTCTACTATGAGAGAAGCGCATTTTATTGATAAAAATAAGGCGAAATGGTCTGATATTGAACATAATTTGAAAAATAAAATTGATGTTCATCCAGATATTTTAGCAAAAAACTACATCGAAATTACAAATGATTTAGCGTTTGCTCAAACTTATTACCCAAAAAGTAAGACAAAAGATTATTTGAACGAGTTAGCTTTATTTGCGCATCAGTCAATTTACAAAGATCAACGAACTTCTGGGAATCAATTTGTGCAATTTTTCAAAGAAGATGTGCCAAATGTAGTCTACAAAAATCACAAAATGTTGTTGTATTCATTCTTAATTTTTGCCTTAGCGGTTTTAATTGGCGTTTTATCATCGCATTTCGATCCAGATTTTACACGATTAATTTTAGGAAATCAATATGTAGACGAAACGTTAATGAACATCAAAAAAGGTGATCCTGCAGCAATTTACAAATCAGGAAGTCAGACTGGTTCTACATTAGCTATAACCATCAACAATATTCGTGTTGCTTTTTTTGCTTTTACATTAGGATTATTTTTCAGTATTGGATCAGGATATATTCTATTTTCGAACGGAATTATGTTAGGTGCATTTCATTATATGTTTTTCAAAGAAGGCTTTTTGGGAAAGGCAATGTCAGCAATTTGGATGCATGGAACAATCGAAATTTCGGTGATTATTATTGCTGGAGCTTGCGGATTAATGCTTGGAAATGGCTTTATGTTTCCAAAAACTTTATCGCGAAAAAAATCACTCACAATCAAAGCAAAAGAAGCGGTAATGATTTTATTAAGCACTGTTCCAATGTTTATTATAGCTGGATTTATCGAAGGTTTTATTACGCGTTTATATGATGTTAATATTGTATTGAGTTTATTGGTAATAATCCTTTCATTAATCTTAATTATTTGGTATTACATCATTTATCCGATTCAAAAAAATAGACAAAAAACTTTTTCGTTCAATCAAACTTTAGAATCGAATGAAACAATTTAGACTATTTTTTACATTTACATTATTATTAATTCAATTCGTTGTTTTTGCACAAGAAAAAACAGCAGAATTTAAAGCATTCAAAGAAAAATATGCTGGAAAAGAATTTGATTATAATGATGTTCCAAAACCTAAAAAAGAATTCGAACCTGGCTTTTTCTCAAAAATAATCGAAGGTATTTTTAGATTTCTCTCTTATTTACCTTGGGAAATCATTTTCTATTTTGTAATTGGATTATTCTTAATTTTTCTTGCCACACGTATTTACAAAAATGGTGGAATTCTTAAACGAAATTCGAAAAAATTATATGACGAATCTGATTTTGATTTTATCGAAGAAAATTTAGCCGAAGTTAATTTGAATTCATTAATCAATAAAGCAGAAACAGAACAAAATTTTGCTTTAGCAATTCGTTATTTGCATTATCAAAATCTACAAAATTTAGATAAAAAAGGTTGGATTGAATGGGATCCGAAGAAAACAAATCAACAATTTATCAATCAAATAAAAGACGAAAAATCAAAGATTTTATTCAATCAAAATACTAAAATTTTCAATCAAGTTTGGTTTGGAGAATTTAAAATTGATGAAAATAAATACCACGAATTCAAGACAAATTTCAATCAGTTTAACCAATATTTAGCCTCATGAAAAAGAAATTAGGTATTCTATTAGGCGCTATTTTATTGATCGGAATTTTTATATTTTCTTTCTCAAAACTTCGTTATAAGCTTCCTAAATCATGGAATGTAAGCCTTTATCAAAATAGTAAAGATCCGTACGGATTATTTATTATGCACGAAGAACTTGGGAAGTTATCTAATGGGAAAATGAAAGATTTGGAAAAACTTTCTGAATTAAAAATTGATCCTAAAAAAGCAAAAGATTATGCAGTTGTTGTGCTCGGTTCTGAAATTTATTTTGATACAGTTTCTAAAAATTTATTGAGCAAAATTGCCGAAAATGGTGGAATTGTGATGATTGCAGATTATTATGACAATTTTGGTGATGACACAAATGGAAAAGAAGATATTAACGAAGAAACGTATTCTACAGATACGCCAACAACTGATTCTACGGAATCTGAAGAGAATATCTTGTACAATCAGACAATAAATATTAATGATCATTTTGAGCTTAGAACAAATAAATTGTTCAAAATAAAGAAGAAAAAAGAAATCGAACATCATTATTTTAGCGACATCACAAGTGATTCTGAAATTCTTGGAACAATTACTTATAAAGATAAGGCTTACCCAAATTATTTAAAAATCAAACCAAAAAATTATAAAGGTTATTATTTATATCACGCAGAACCGATTTATTTTACCAATTATTATTTGTTAAATGAAGACAGTTATTTCTATGCTAAATCAGTTTTAGAACCACTGAAAGGGAAAACTATTTTTTGGTACAATACCTCGAAAACTTATGCAGGAAGTTCATCAATGATGCGTTTCATAATGAGCGAACCAGCTCTAAAAGCTGCTTGGATTACGTTATTGGTTTTACTTTTCTTCTTTTTAATTTTTAGAAGCAAACGCGAACAACGCATCATTCCAATTTATACCAAAGAAGAAAATCATACCGTCGAATTTGCTAAGACAATTTCCTCTTTATACCAAGAAAATGGCGAAGTAAAAGACATTGTTTCAAAGAAAATCGATTATTTTTTATACAAATTGAGAAAAACATTTTTAATCGAAACAGACGATATTACAAACAAACAATTCATTGAAATTGTTGCACAAAAAGCAAATTTGAGCCAAGAAGAATGTCTTGAAAAATTCACGATTCTGAAAAATATTTATCAAAAAAATCAACCAAATGAACACGATTTGAAAATTGTGTATCAAATCATCGAAAACTATAAACAAAAAGCAAATATCTAATGAGCGAAAATACATATCAACCATTCGAAAATAGAGTCGATTTTTCGGATGTACAACATAAAATGCAAACTGTAAAAAATGAATTGAAAAAGGTAATTGTCGGACAAGATGATATTATCGATCAATTAATTTTGGCTTTGCTTTCTAACGGACATTCTCTGATAGAAGGTTTGCCTGGAGTTGCCAAAACAATGATGGCAAAATTGTTGGCAAAAACGATAGATTCTGGTTTTAGTAGAATTCAGTTTACGCCAGATTTAATGCCTTCTGATGTGATTGGAACGTCTATTTTAAATTCTAAAATCAATGAATTTGAGTTCAAAAAAGGACCAATTTTTTCGAATATTATTTTAATTGATGAGATTAACCGTTCGCCTGCAAAAACTCAAGCGGCTTTATTCGAATCGATGTCAGAAAGACAAGTAACAGTTGATGGAACAACTTATCCTTTGCAAGCTCCTTTTTTGGTTTTTGCAACTCAAAATCCAATTGAACAAGAAGGAACATATCGCTTACCTGAAGCGCAATTGGATCGTTTTATGTTTAAGATTTATGTCAAATATCCTTCGTTAGAAAGTGAAATTGAATTATTGAAAGAACAACAAGAACGCAAGAATATTGACAAAGAAACGTTGGTAGAAAAAGTAATTTCAGGAAATGAAATTATTGAGTTCCAAGATCGCATAAAATCAGTTTTCGTACACGAAGCGTTGATTACGTATATTGCGACAATTGTTCATCAAACCAGAATCGATCAAACCTTGTATATGGGTGCATCGCCACGTGCTTCTATCGCGATTTTAGATGCTGCAAAATCAAATGCAGCGGTGAATGGACGCGATTTTGTGATTCCAGAAGATATCAAGCAAATTGCGCATACAATTTTGGGACACCGCGTTGTGATGGTTCCTGAAAAAGAGATGGAAGGTTTTACAACACAACATATTATTCAGCAAATTATTGATCGCGTAGAAATTCCTCGTTAATGAAATTTTTCAGAAGCTTATTTCTTACCAATCGCTTTTTTTATGCGGGATTATTCATTGCATTTTGTTATGTGATTGCATTTTTTCTATCTCCTATTTACATTATTGCAAAGATTTTGACACTTGTCTTTATCGTCAGTGTTATTGTCGAAATATTTTTGGTTTATATTCCTAAAACTTCCATTGAAGTTCTTCGAAATTATCCAGAACGACTTTCAAATGGTGATGAAAATGAATTGGAACTTTTCGTAACAAATCATTATCAATTCCCTCTAAATGTAAGGATTATAGAAGAGTTTCCTGTTCAATTACAATTAAGAGATTTTCAGTTTAGAAAACGATTTAAAAGTAGTCAAAATACTAAATTTGATTTCAAAATTCGACCAACAGAACGAGGTTCATATAAATTTGGATTAACAAATGTATTTATTTCTGTTTTTGGATTGATTGAGAAAAAGATCAAAATAAACGAACCAATTTCGATTGCTTGTTATCCTTCTTATTTGCAATTAAAACAGTTTCAATTATATTCTACCGCTCAGTTACAGAATCAATTTGGAATGAAAAGGATTCGAAAAATTGGAACAAATACAGAATTTGAAAATATAAAAAATTATACGATTGGTGACGAATATCGTTTAATCAATTGGAAAGCAACGGCAAAAGCAAATCGACTGATGGTCAATCAATTTCAGGAAGAAAAATCGCAGCCTGTTTATTCGTTAATTGACTTAGGGAGAACGATGCGAATGCCTTTTGATGGTTTAAAATTGTTGGATTATTCAATCAATTCTAGCTTAGTTGTCGCAAATATTTCACTTCAAAAAAATGAAAAAGCAGGTTTAATAACATTTAATAAAAGAATTCAAGATCACGTTGTTGCGGATAGAAAAAATCATCAAATGCAATTGATTTTGGAGAAATTATACAATGTACAAACTGATTTTTTGGAAAGTGATTTTGGACAATTGTATGCCTATATCAAACGAAAATTAACGCAACGATCGCTTTTATTTATTTATACCAATTTTGAAACAATTGATGGTTTGGAACGTCAATTACCTTATCTAAAATTGATTAAAAAATCGCATGTTGTCGTTTTGATTCTATTTAAAAATTCGGAATTGAAAAAACTTAATCATCAGAAAGCAAAGACTACTACTGATATTTACGATCAAACAATTGCCGAAAAGTTTAATTACGACAAAGAATTAATCATAAATCGTTTGCATCAATTTGGGATTTTAACCATTTATTGCGAACCACAAGAATTGTCTATTAACTTAATCAATAAATATTTAGAGATAAAAGCGCGAGGTTTATTTTAAAAAAAGATTTATTTAACCAATTATTTAGAAAAAAAAGCACAATTATTGCTTAAAGTTGGTCAATTTAATCTGAACAACCCATGAAAAAACTATTTCAGATCTTTTGTTTAATATTAACAACAGGTCTTTTTGCGCAAACAAATTTTATCAAAAATAAAACATCTTCTACAAAGCGCGTAATCCTTTTGGACGCTGGACACGGAGGAACAGATACTGGTGTAAAAAAAGATGAATTTCAGGAAAAAGATATTGCGCTGAAAATTGCAGAAATTATTCAACAAAAAAATCCTTTTACAGATGTTGACTTTGTATTATTGAGAAAAGGTGACGAACAAATCATCAATACAAGTCGTGCGAAAATGATTAATGAAATAAAACCTGATTTGGTTTTATCAATCCACGCAAATTATAATGTAAAAGATTCGAAAAAAGGAACAGAAATTCACCTTTCTCCATTGAATCCTACTTTCGAAGAATGTAAAATACTTGGCGAAAAAATTGGAACAAGTATAAGTTCTTTAGGTTTTGAAAACTTAGGAATTGTTGAAACAAATTCGAAAATATTACGAGATTCACAAGTTCCAATTATTATGATTGAAATCGGTTATTTGACAAATGACGATGACCGAAAAATATTAACAAACGAAAGTAATTACCCTAAAATAGCAGATAAAATTTTTGAAGCATTGAAGAATTAGACATAAAAAAATCTCAGAGTATTTTGCTCTGAGATTTTTTGTTTTTTCTCTATTTTCCATCCAATTCTTGTTCTTGATGAAAGGCAATTTGACCAAAATCATCTTGTATATTTTGATAATAAACTTTTGCTTGTAAATAATCTTTGAATCCATAACTTAACTCGAAATTATACACAAAAGCTGGTTGCATAAAAGGATTTCCTTCTGTGTAAGAAATAGGATTACTATACCATTTATTTGGATTTAATTCCCAAAAAGCTGGTCGTTGAATTCTTCGCCCAAAATTAAAATTGAACGAATGATCTTCTGTTGACTGATATTGAATATAAAACTTTGAAAAGTGCTTTTCATAAAAATCAATTAGCAGAAAAAATTGTACAATTTTTAGAAAATTATCAATCAATATAAAACGAAAAAAAGGACTTCAATTGAAGTCCTTTTCTATATTTATTTGCAAATTGTATTAATCACAATTTCCGTCTACATCACAAGAAGCACCATTTTGTGGTTGGTCCAAATGATCTTTTTCGTAAGCTTGTGTCAAAGCAGAAACGAAATACTCGACTGGTTGAGCACCAGAAAGTGCATATTTACGGTCAATTACGAAAAACGGAACGCCAGAAACACCAATATTACGTGCATCTAAAATATCCGAAGCAACTTCAAAAACATTTGCATCAGAATTTAGCATTTCGAGAACTTCGGTTTTGTTCAAACCAATTTCTTCACCCAATTCAGCCAAAACTTCATAATCAGCTACATTTTTACCTTCAGTAAAATACGCTTTAAAAAGTCTTTCTTCTGCTTCCGAACCTTTTCCATTCGCTTGCGCAAAATGAATCAATCGATGAGCATCTCCTGTATTGACAACTTTAGAATTTTGTTGTTGAAAATCAATTCCAACAGCTTTTCCCATTTCAGCCAATTGATTATTCATTGCCGAAACTTGTTCTTCCGAAATTCCTTTTGCTTCGATCAAATAATCATTCACAGAAGTAATTTCAGTTTTTGATAAATCAGGATTTAACTGAAAACTTTTCCATTCAACCTGTATTTTATCTTGATAAGGAATTTGCGTTAGAGCTTGTTCAAAATGTTTTTTTCCGATGTAACAGAACGGACACATTACATCCGACCAGATTTCAATTTTCATATGGAAATTTTTGGTGTAAAAGTTTGTAAAAATACGCTTTTTATTTGAATGGATTCGGTTATTTTTCGGTTAATTTAATCTTGAAAAATTATTAACAAAATCTTGAAAAATAATCGTGCTAAATTGAGTTTTAAATTTGTTTAAGACAAGGTTTAAATTACCTTTGCAGTGAACCAAGAAAAGATGATTAGTTTCATTTTTATTCCAAAACAAATAACGAACAAACAATATGTCAACACACGTAGTAGTCGGTCTTCAATGGGGTGACGAGGGAAAAGGAAAAATTACAGATGTATTAGCCGAAAAATCGGATTATGTTGTACGCTACCAAGGTGGTAACAACGCTGGTCATACGGTATATGTAGGCGATGATAAATTTGTCTTACACTTATTACCTTCTGGAGTTTTACAATGCAAAGGAAAATGTATTATTGCGAATGGTGTCGTAGTAAATCCTGAAGCTTTTTTTGCAGAAACTGAACAATTAGAAGCAAAAGGTTTATCTACAGATCACGTTTTTATCTCGAGAAGAGCGCATATCATCATGCCTTATCACATTTTGTTAGACGAATATCGTGAAGAATTTGCAGGAAAAGATAGTCAAATTGGTACAACAAAACGCGGAATTGGTCCTTGTTATGAGGATAAAGTAGCTCGTGTTGGTATTCGTGCAATTGATTTATTAAATCCTGAAGTTTTAGCAGAAAAAATCAAAGAAAATTTAGTGGTTAAAAATGCTTTATTCGAAAAATTATTCAATAAAGAACCATTAAAATTCGAAGACATTTACGAAAAATATTTAGCTTATGGTGAGCGTTTGAAAGAACGTATCTTAGATTCTGAGTTAGAAATTAACCACGCAATTGACGAAGGTAAAAATGTATTATTCGAAGGTGCTCAAGCATTAATGTTAGACATCGATTTTGGTACATATCCATTCGTTACATCATCTTCTCCAACAACAGGTGGAGTTTGTGTTGGTGCTGGAGTTCCTCCTACAAAATTGAAAAATTTGATTGGAGTTTCGAAAGCATATTGTACACGCGTTGGTAACGGTCCTTTCCCAACAGAATTGGACAACGAATTAGGAGAACAAATTCGTCAAGTTGGTCACGAATTCGGAGCGTCAACAGGTCGTCCACGCCGCACAGGTTGGTTAGATTTAGTTGCATTGAAACACGCTTGTATGATTAATGGAATTACACATTTAGTAATTACTAAATTAGATGTAATGTCGAATATTGATACAGTAAAAGTTTGTACAGGTTACAAAACAGAAGACGGAAAAATCATTGATTATTTTACTTCTTCTACAACTAAATTAGCTGATTACGAAGCGCAATACGACGAATTACCAGGATGGAAAGAAGATATTACGAACGTAAAATCTTTTGATGAGTTACCGAAGACAGCGCAAGACTACATCCACTATATTGAGAAATACTTAGGAATCGAAGTTTATTTAGTTTCGGTTGGACCAGAGCGTTCTCAAAACATTATTAGAACAACTTTATTTTAATAAATTAAATAGTATAGCCTGACTTTTTTGTTGGGCTATAACTTTATGAGATATTTTTATGAACGAAATTTTAGAACGATTAAAACAATTGAATTTAGGTATAGATTCTATCGTCCCAATAAAAGGTGGTGATATTAACGATGCTTTTCGATTAGAATCGTTTGATAAAAAATATTTTTTAAAGGTAAATTCCGCAAACAACTTTCCTCATCTTTTCAAGAAAGAAGCACGTGCTTTAGAAACCATCAAAAAGACCAAAACATTTTCGGTTCCGAAAGTGGTAAATGTTGGCGAAGCTGGAAAAGATTTTCAATATTTATTATTAGAATGGATGGAAACCTCTACTCCAACTGTTGTAAATTGGGAAAACTTAGGAAAAAATTTAGCAAAACTTCATCAAAATACTAGTAAACAATTTGGTTGGTCAGAAGATAATTACATTGCAATTGTCGTTCAACCAAATAGTTTAACAGATTCTTGGAGCGAATTTTATGCAAAAAATCGCATCATGCCAATGATGAAACTATTGCAAAACAAACAATTAATCAATTCAAAACAAATAAAATCTGCAGAGAATTTATGTAAACAATTGAATTCGATATTTCCAGAAGAAAAACCTGCTTTATTGCACGGAGATTTTTGGAATGGAAATATTTTAGCCAATAAAAAAGGCGAATTCTCGGTTATAGATCCTGCAATTTATTATGGTCATCGCGAAATGGATTTGGCTATTGCAAAGCTTTTCGGAGGATTTGATGATGTATTTTTTGATGCTTATCACGAAAATAATCCTTTAGCACCAAATTTCGAAGAGCGTTTACCGATTGCACAATTATTTCCATTGCTGATACACGCTTACCTTTTCGAAGGTTATTATGTGAAAGATGTGCAAACCATTTTGAAAAAATTTTAAAAAACAAAACAAACAAATACAATGAACAAGTATCAAAATCCTTTAGAATCGAGATATTGTAGCGACGAAATGCTATATATCTTTTCTCCTGAGAAAAAATTTACAACATGGAGACAGCTATGGATTGCTTTGGCAGAAATTGAAAAGGAACTTGGATTAGATATTACAGACGAACAAATTCAAGAGTTAAAAGATAACGCAACAAATATTGATTATGATGTTGCTGCGGCTTACGAAAAGAAATTTCGTCATGATGTAATGGCTCACGTGCACACGTACGGAGATGTTGCACCAAGCGCAAAAGCGATTATTCACTTAGGTGCAACTTCAGCTTTTGTTGGCGATAACACAGATTTGATTCAGATTCGTGATGGATTTCAACATGTAAAAGGACAATTAATCAATGTGATTGATGGTTTAGCGAAATTTGCGCGTCAATACAAAGATTTGCCAACTTTAGGATTTACGCATTTCCAACCAGCACAATTAACAACTGTTGGAAAACGTGCAACACTTTGGTTACAATCTGTTTTATTAGATTTAGAAGAATTAGAATTCAGAATAGATACGTTACGTTTTCGCGGTGTAAAAGGAACAACTGGAACAGCGGCTTCTTTCAAAGAGTTATTTGATGGAGATTACCAAAAAGTAAAAACATTAGACAAAAAATTATCTGAACGTTTCGGATTCAAAAATGTTTTTGCAGTTTCAGGACAAACGTACGATCGTAAAATAGATGCACAAGCATTAGAATTATTATCAAACATTGCACAATCTGCACATAAATTTACAAACGACTTACGTTTATTACAAAATTTAAAAGAGATTGAAGAACCTTTCGAAAAAAATCAAATTGGATCTTCTGCAATGGCATACAAACGCAATCCTATGCGTTCAGAACGTATCGCTTCATTAGCGAAATACGTGATGTCTTTGGCAACTTCTCCTGCAATGGTTGCTTCTACACAATGGTTCGAAAGAACATTAGACGATTCTGCCAACAAACGCTTAGCAGTACCTCAAGCATTTTTAGCGATTGATGCAATTTTAATCATTTGGAACAATATTTTAGATGGTTTAGTCGTTTATCCTAAAATCATCGAGAAACATATCGCGGAAGAATTACCATTTATGGCAACCGAATATATTATTATGGAAGGTGTTAAAAATGGTGGAGATCGTCAAGAATTACACGAAATTATCCGTACACATTCTATGGAAGCTGCAAAACAAGTGAAAATGGAAGGAAAATCTAACGATTTAATTGAACGTATCATTGCCGATGATAATGTGAAAATTGATAAAGAAAAATTAGTCGAATTATTAGATCCGAAAAACTTTACAGGATTTGCTTCTGAACAAACAGAAGAATTCTTAAAAGATTTGGTTGATCCAATTATCGAAGAAAATAAAACACTTTTAGGCGCTCATACAGACCTTAAAGTGTAAACACGCTTAAGACAAACACATGAAACAAAAAAAGACTTCCGAATTGGAAGTCTTTTTTTAATTTTAACCTTTAATCAATTATAACCAATGAGAAAATTCTTTCTGTTTTTTGCACTTATTTGTTCTTTTCACGTAGTTGGACAAATCAAATATATCACGAACAAAGAATTTATTGTACAAGGAAAAGCCTTTGATAATACACCTTTTTACCATAGAATCGATACCAACAAATACGCAAATCTTCCTGAAAAAGTAAAAGGTTTGTTTACTGCTCCCGCTGGATTATATGTTACATTCAAATCGAATACTTCACAAATAAAACTGGATTGGACAACTCGTTCTACTTATTTGGGCGCGAATACAACTGGAATTATGGCGCGTGGGTTGGACTTGTATATCAAAGAAAACGGAAAGTGGATTTTTGCAGGTGCAGCTTTACCAAATCAACAAAATATCAAAAGTGAATATGATATCGTCAAGAATTTATCAAAGGCAGAAAAGGAATTCATGCTTTATTTGCCACTTTGGAACGAAATTACAGATTTAAAAATAGGAATTGATGCTTCTGCTAGTTTTATCAATCAACCGATTGCGTATAAAAAGAAAGTAGTAGTTTATGGTTCAAGCATTGTGCAAGGTGCTTCGGCAAGTCGTCCTGGAATGAATTATCCATCAATTTTAACACGAAAAACAGGTTATGAATTCATTAATCTTGGTTTGAGTGGAAATGCAAAAATTGAAATTGAATTAGCTGAAATGATCAAAGATATTCAAGGGGTTGATTTGTTTATCTTGGATTGTGTTCCGAATAGTTCGCCCGAAGAAATCAAAAGTAGAACAATTCCGTTCGTCAAATTACTCCGAAAATATCATCCAAAGACGCCAATCTTGATGGTAGAAAGCTTGATTCGACCAATGAGTAAATTTGATTTAACAGCTCACGAAGATATGACAAGACAAAATCAAACCTATCGCGCCCAATACGATGCATTGATAAAAGATGGTATAAAAGATTTGTATTTATTGAAAGGTGATAATTTAATCGGTTCGGATAACGAAGGATCTACAGACGGAATTCATCCAAATGATTTAGGTTTTAGCAGATTATCAGAAGCTATTGAGAAAAAAGTAAATGAGATTTTGAGTAAGAAATAATTCAATACTTTATACCAACTTTTCTCAAAATAAAACCTAACAACCAAATAGGTCCAACCAACAAAAATTGTAAATCTTTGAGAAAACTTGGCTTTTTCCCTTCTATTTTGTGACCTACAAATTGTAAAATCCACGTGATAATAAATACTACCAGATAAACTAACCAAGATTTTGAACCGAATTGAAGATTGCACAACGAAATAAAATATTCCATAATCAACATCAAAAAAATCATAATGAAACCAACGACAACCGATAATCTAAAATAAAATATTGAAACAATAACCAATGCAATGATTGAAGCTATACTGATATAACCAAAGTTCTGAACATACAAATGCAGCGTTGGAATGTAGGAAATAAACCCAAGAATCGTCCAAAAGATTAATGGAACACATATCCAATGAATGGTTTTGTTTGTTCCATTTTGATGACTTTCTCCATATTCACTAAAAAGTTGTTCTATTTTTCTCATATTGGATGATTTTAACTTAAATATAGGTTGAATTTGAATAAATTATAAAATCTAATCGTTAAAATATTTTAATACCTTTAATTATTTCCACCACAAAAACTGATTATACCAAAAA
>NZ_JAOCHX010000019.1:0-59208 GCF_029843245.1 Empedobacter sp. GD03739
TGCTAAATTTTGATAACTTTGTTAAAAATATAAAAAATTGTACAAAGTTTTATCAAATCACGAATATGAAATAGGTTGCGATGAAGCAGGAAGAGGATGTTTAAGTGGTCCTGTCGTAGCAGCAGCCGTTATTTTGGGAAATGATTTTGAAAATGAAATTATTAATGATTCAAAACAATTATCTGAAAAGAAAAGAAATTCGTTGAGAACATTTATAGAAGAAAATGCTAAATATTGGGCAATTGGAATTGTTTGGCCAAATGAAATTGACGAAATAAACATCTTAAACGCTAGTTTTTTGGCCATGCATAGAGCAATAGATCAATTAGATTGTCCGAAAGATTTGATTGTTGTTGATGGAAATCGTTTTAATAAATATCATGATGTCCCACACAAATGTATTATAAAAGGTGATTCAAAATATATGAATATTGCGGCAGCATCTATTTTAGCAAAAACGTATCGGGATGAATATATGGAAAAAATCCATGAAGAATTTCCAATGTACGATTGGAAAAAAAACAAAGGTTACCCGACAAAAGCTCATCGTTTAGCTATAAAAGAATTTGGAGCTACTCCTTATCATAGGATGACATTTAAGTTATTACCAGATCAATTAAGTTTAGATTTATAGAAAATAAAAACGAGAGCATTATATAAATGTTCTCGTTTTATATATATAATATAACGTTATTCTAAATCCTCACAACATCTGGAACTAATATCTCATATTTCCCTGCGTTTCGCATGACATCACGCACAATGCTTGAACTGATGTAAGCTTTACCAGAAGATGTTAATAAAAAGATTGTTTCAATATTATGATTTGTAATTGCTCGGTTTGTGTGCGCAATCGCTTTCTCAAATTCGAAATCGGCTGGATTACGAAGTCCACGTAAAATAAATTGTGCATTTACTTTATCACAAAAATCTACAGTCAGACCTTTATAAGCAATCACTTCTACATTTTCGAATTTCGCAACCGAATCTTCAATAAACTTAATTCTTTGCTCCAAAGAGAACATATAATTCTTCGATGAATTTGTTCCAATTGCAACAATAATCTTGTCAAATAAAGGAACTGCACGCTCTATAATATCTAAATGCCCTAAAGTAATTGGATCAAAAGATCCAGGAAAAACGGCTATTCTATCCATGCTGAAGGTCTATTTAAAGCAAATTCTATTTCACTATCCATCAAATCTTCCAAAGCAATTCCTGCATGAGCAGCTTGCTGAGGAAAAATACTTGCAGGAGAAAAACCTGGCAACGTATTCATTTCAATAAAATGCGGCTCTCCGTTTACAATAATATATTCTGAACGCGAAAAACCAGACATATTAATACATTTATATGCTTTAGCCGCAATTTCTCTTACTCTTGCTTCAACTTCTGGTGTTAAACGAGCTGGTGTAATTTCGTCAGACAAACCATTATATTTTGCATCATAATCAAAAAATTCTGTGTGCGAAACAATTTCTGTAATTCCCAACACCATTGTTTCTCCTTTGTAATTTAAAACTCCGACCGATATCTCAGTTCCATCTAAGAAAGATTCGATCAAAACTTCTTTATCTTCAAGAAAAGCTTTTTGCATTGCAGCTTCAAATTCATCTTCTTTATGAACTTTTGAAATTCCTAAACTTGATCCTGAACGATTTGGTTTCACAAAACAAGGTAAACCAACTTGATCGATAATTTCTTTTGCAGAATATTGATCTCCTTGATTAAGATAAATTGATTTCGCGTGTGGAATTCCATATTTACTCAATACTGCGATACAATCTTTTTTATTAAATGTTAAGGCAGATTGATAAAAAGGGCATCCATTGTATGGTAAACCAATCATTTCAAAATACGCTTGCAAATAACCATCTTCGCCTGGCGTACCATGAATTGTATTAAAAACGACATCAAACGTAATTTTTTCTCCATTTTTTTCAAATGAAAAATCACCTTTATTGATTGGATATTTTTCGCCTTCAATTTCGGCAAACCAACCTTCTTTTAAGATTCGAACCCTTGTTCTGTCGTACTTTTCTGGATTTAGACTTGAGTAAATTAACTCGCAACTTTTCAACGAAATCACGCTTTCATCCGTATATCCACCTGCTACAACTGCTACTCTTAACATGTTTAATTTAAAATTTATTCAAATATAGAACTTTGACATCAATCATAAATATTATTTTTAAACTATATTTGTGCGACAATTTATCATTTCAATGAAAGGAGTAAAATCAATCATTCAAGTTTTGCTGAATGTAGCTATTGTAATAGCGCTATCATTTGGGCTTTACCATTTTATTTTTAACATTTGGTTAGATTCGTATACAAATCACAATGAATTTGTTGAAGTTCCGGATTTATCTAAAATGAATATTACTGATGCTACAGCTAAGTTAGAAGAACTTGGTTTGACATATGAAGTAGATAGTTCTCGTTTTGAT
This sequence comes from Empedobacter sp. GD03739, assembly GCF_029843245.1. NCBI lineage: Bacteria > Pseudomonadati > Bacteroidota > Flavobacteriia > Flavobacteriales > Weeksellaceae > Empedobacter > Empedobacter sp. GD03739. Next base: position 2,451 of record NZ_JAOCHX010000019.1, read on the forward strand.
CCAAATACGAAACCTTTTGCTATTATGGATTTTTATCCTGCAGCAGAATCGCGTGTAAAAGAAGGTCGTCGTATCTTTATTAAGTCAAATCCGAAAACATATCGTCCAGTTGAATTACCAGATTTAGTTGGAAAATCAAAACGTTTAGCCTTTACACAATTAGAAATTTCTGGTCTTAAAATCGGAAAAATCATTTACGAACCAGATTTAGCAAAAGATGCAGTTCTTAAAATATTATACAACGGAAAAATTGTAAAAGCAGGCGAACAATTACCTCGTTTTGCGACAGTTGATTTGGTATTAGGACGCGGAATGTTATCTGGTGTTAGAATGCCTAATTTGGTTAATTTAACATTGACAGAAGCTAAAAAATCAATCAAAGATAATTTCTTCGAGATTGGTCAAATAAAATTTATTGGCGCATCTCACGATACAATTAACGCAAGGGTTGTTTATCAATTCCCATTTGCTACGGATACTTACGATCAAGGTCAACCAATTGATATTTGGTTATCAACAGAACCTCGCGATAAAATTAGGACGCAGTTAAAAGAATTGGATGTTCAGTACAAAAACTTTGGCGAAGATACAATTAGCGGTTCTCAATATAGAGATATTATTACACAAAAAGCTGAACAGCAGATCAAAGATATGCAACAACAGCAACAACAAAATAATCCGACAACAGAGCAGCCAAAGCCTACAGAAGCGCCTAAAGCTCCAGAAGAGGTTATTATAGAATAGAAAGAGAATAAATGACAGAAGATTTAGAAGATTTCTTGCAAGAGGAAGACGACAATAAATTATACGAGCATTTTTCAATAACGGTTGACAAAGGTCAATCGTTATTGCGTATAGATAAGTTCTTAATGGTTAGAATTGAGAACGCGACAAGAAATAAAATTCAACAAGCAGCCGATAACGGAAACATTTTAGTGAACAATGAATCTGTAAAATCGAATTACAAAGTAAAGCCTGGAGATTTTATTCAGATTATGTTAGAAACTCCTCCACGTGAGAATGAAGTTATAGCAGAAAATATTCCGATCAAAATTATTTACGAAGACGATCAAGTTGTCGTAATTGATAAAGAACCTGGAATGGTTGTGCATCCTGGACATGGAAATTATACAGGAACTTTGGTAAATGCCTTAAAGTTTCATTTTGATAATTTACCATCAATGTCAGATCAAATGGAGCGTCCTGGTTTGGTACATCGTATCGATAAAGACACAAGCGGACTTTTGGTTATTGCGAAGACAGAAGTTGCGATGACAAGTTTAGCAGAACAATTTGCAGCTCACACAACAGACCGTTTATACAATGCTTTGGTTTGGGGAGTTTTGGCAGAACAAGAAGGAACAATTACAGGACATATTGGTCGACACTTAAAAGATCGTATGCAAATGGCAGTTTTTCCTGATGGAGATCAAGGTAAACATGCTGTGACACATTATAAAGTAATGGAGAATTTTTCTTATGTTACATTGGTCGAATGTAAATTAGAAACTGGTCGTACACATCAAATTCGTGCGCATTTCAAACATTTGGGTCATCCATTATTCAATGATGCTCGTTATGGTGGAGATCGCATTTTGAAAGGAACAACATTCAACAAATACAAACAGTTTGTTGACAATTGTTTCGCTGCTTGTCCTCGCCAAGCTTTACACGCACGCACATTAGGATTTGATCATCCTACAACAGGAGAACGTATGTATTTCGAATCCCCGATGCCTGCTGATATGATAGATATTTTAGAACGTTGGAGAAATTATTCGGCAAACTCTGTTCATGCAACAGAACCTGAGGAAAAAATTGATCGCAACGCAAAAGAAATGGAATAGATTTATTTTTAATTATAAAGCACTTCTACGGAAGTGCTTATCTATTTCTATATAAAAACTTACACGATTTTAATCAATGAATTTTTCAGAATTAAATATAATTGAACCAATTTTAAAAGCAATTGATGAGGCTGGATATACAGAACCAACCGAAATTCAAGAGCAATCTATTCCTTTAGTTTTAGAAGGAAATGATATTATTGGTTGTGCACAAACAGGAACAGGAAAAACAGCATCTTTCGCAATTCCTATTCTACAAAACTTAACAAATTCTCCGAGTAAAGGAAGAAAAATTAGAACATTAATTTTAACGCCAACACGTGAATTAGCCATTCAAATCAACGAAAGTTTTAAATTATATGGTAAAAATTTACCATTAAAACATTTAGCGATTTTTGGAGGTGTTAATCAAAATCCACAAATTGGAGCCATCAAAAATGGTGTTGATATTTTAATTGCAACGCCTGGTCGTTTGTTGGATTTGATTGGACAAGGACATTTAAAAATTAATCAAATAGAGATTTTTGTTTTAGATGAAGCCGATCGTATGTTGGATATGGGATTTGTTCATGAAATCAAAAAGATTTTAGAAATCATTCCAAAAGAAAGACAATCACTTTTCTTTTCGGCAACGATGCCAAAAAACATTCGAAAATTTTCTCATTCAGTTCTTCGTCGTCCAAAAGAAGTCAGCGTAACACCTGTTTCTTCGACTGCCGAAACGGTTGAGCAGTTTGTTTATCATGTAGACAAAGACATGAAAGTAAAACTTTTGGTTAGCATTTTAAACGAGCATCCAGAAGATCGTACCTTGATTTTTACACGTACAAAACATGGCGCAAATCGTTTGGTAAGACACTTGGAAAAAGCAGGAATCCCTGCTGCGGCAATTCATGGTGATAAATCTCAAAATGCAAGACAACGTGCTTTAAATGATTTCAAAGAAGAAAAATTAAAAGTATTAATTGCCACTGATATTGCTGCTCGTGGAATCGATATTGATCAATTACCTTATGTGATCAATTACGAATTACCGAATGTTCCTGAAACATATGTACACCGAATCGGACGTACTGGTCGTGCGGGACGCGAAGGAAAAGCAATTTCTTTATGTGCTGCTGACGAAAGAGGTGATTTGGCAAATATTGAGAAATTAATTGGTAATTATGTTACAGTGATTAAAACGCCAAAAGAGTTTTATAAATTACCTGACGCGAATAGCAACAATAATAATTTCAAGAAAAATAATACTGGTTTTAAACCTAAAAAAGATACAAAACCAAAGAATCCTCATCGAGGAAGAAGAAAATAGTTTATAAAAAAATCACTTCGAAATGAAGTGATTTTTTTTGCTTTACAGATAAATTGAAATTATTTCTCTTCAGCATATTTATCTACAATCATACTCAATGCACCATCAGTTGTAATATTACACGCCGTCCCAAAACTATCTTGTAATGCGAAAATAGTCAAGATTAAAGCGACTCCTGCTTCATCAAATCCTAAAACATTTGAAATTAATCCTAACGAAGCGACAACTGTTCCACCCGGAACTCCAGGTGCACCAACAGCAAAAACGCCTAAAAGCAAGACGAAAGTTACCATTGTTCCAACATCTGGAATATGACCATATAAGACTTGCGAAACCGTCATCACAAAGAAAACTTCTGTCAAAACCGAACCACATAAATGTGTATTCGAGAAAAATGGAATCGTAAAATTAGAAATCGTAGGTTTTATTACCTTACTATCATTCACCGCTTTTACCGCAACTCCCAAAGACGCCGCCGAAGACATTGTCCCAACTGCCGTTAAATAAACAGGTGGATAGAATTTTAAAAGTTTGAATGGATTTGTCTTATGATAAAATCCTGCGATTGTATACATTAATGTCATCCAAATAAAATGACCAATAATAACGATTAAAATTACTTTCAAGAAAACTGGTAATTGTTTTTCAATAGAACCTTCATAACTCAAAATTGCAAAATTTGCAGCAATGAAAAAAGGTAAAATCGGAATCAAAACTCTATTTACCAAAAGAATTACAATGTCTTTGAATTGATCAAAAATCTTTTCTAATTCCTTCGCTTTTGTAATCAAAATTCCCATTCCTAACATCAACGAAATAACCAACGCTGTCATCACCGAAAAAATTGGCGGAATATCTAATTGAAATAAAATTTTTGGAACTTCTCGCAACGAATCAACAGAAGTTGGAATGGATAAGTTTGGAATGATTTGATAACCTCCAATTATCGAAAATAACCCCGCTCCTATTGAGGATAAATATGCAATTAATAATGAAAAACCTACTATTTTAGCAGAACCTTCTCTTAATTTCGTAATTGAAGAGACGATAAAACCAATTACAATTAAAGGAACCAAAAAGAAAATTAATTGCCCTGTAAAATATTTTAAGGATAAAACAACTTGAATTGTATTTTCGTTCAGATAATTTCCTAAAACCAAACCGGCAATCACACCCAAAAGCAATCGAAATAATGTATTGCTCGCAATCTTTTTTAACATTTGACACAAAATTTACGACAAATATAAACTCTATTAATTTAATAGACTAAATATGTTTTAGAAAATATCTTTAATTCTATTAACACTCCTCTCTCACAAACTGAATTGCTAAATTAAGTACATTATTGGAAACAATTTTGATGAATTCTTCTCGATCTAAATAGGGATAAAAATATTTTTTATTCAATGTTGTATGACCATTTGTGATCGAAATCCAAACCGTTCCAACCTCTTTTCCATCTTCACCTTTATTTGGACCAGCGACACCAGTTGTAGAAATACTAATATCCGTTTTTAATTGATTTCGAACACCTTTAGCCATTTGTTCAGCAACTTTTTCCGAAACAACTGTAAATTCATCAATATCAGATTGATTTACATTGAGCAAATTTACTTTTACCGAAGTGTCGTATGAAACAATAGTTCCGAAATAATAAGCAGAACTTCCCGAAACAGATGTGATTAAACTTGCAACATTTCCTCCAGTACAACTTTCGGCAGTCGAAATTGTCAATCCTTTTTCTTTTAAAACATCACCCAAAACTTGTTGCGCATTTCCAGAATTTTCTGAAATTAGATAATTACCAGCAATTAATTTGAATTGATTAATCTGATGTTGAATTTCATTTTGTAAAAATTCTTTATCTGTTCCAAACGCTGAAAATCGTAAATCAATAGAAGTTCGATTCGGTAAATACGCCAAATGAATAAACTCGGGCAAATTATTTTCCCATTCTTCAACTAATAAAGCCAAATCACTTTCTGGAATTCCACTGACCAAAATATCACGATGAACAATAGTTTCTGATTGAAATTGGTTTTGTAATCTCGGAATAATTTCGTCACGAATTAATCCTTTCATTTCAAAAGGAACACCTGGTAAATTGATGATAATTTTATTCTCAATTTCTGTCCAAAGACATGGCGCTGTTCCATATTTGTTCTGAATAAATATAGACTTTTTTGGAATTAACGCTTGATCTTGATTAAGATTATTCAACTCTTTTGAGTAACCTCTGGCAACAAATAATTGAACAATATTTTCTAAAACTTTAGGCTCTTTAACTAGTTCACAATTCAAAAATTGACACAAAGCTGCTTTAGTTTTATCATCTTTTGTAGGTCCTAAACCTCCTGTTACAATTACAATATCTGATTTAGAAATTCCTCGTTCGAAAGCTTCAATAATATGACTCATTTCGTCTTGAACAGAAATAATTTCTTCCACTTCAATCCCAATCTTATTCAATTGTTTGGCGATAAATGCAGAATTAGTATCTACAATTTGACCAATTAATATCTCGTCACCAATTGTGAGTAATGTCGCTTTAATTTTCATATATAAAAAAACTTGCTTAAAGTTAAGCAAGTTTGATTTCATTATTTATATGATTTTATTTTCTATCTACACCTTGATTATGTAATTCGCACTGTTTTTGATTATCCTCTTCAATCATTCTCATAAATTCTGAATAGGATACCTTTTGTAACTTATTATTTATTGTAAAAATTGGTGCTTTTTTTAATTCTTTTTTCTTTGTCGCATTCCATGAAATCATCACTTCTACATCATCTTTCGTGTATTTATAATGCAATTCTAAAATCAAACCTTTTGTACCATAATATTTATCTGGCGAATATGACTAAGGAATTAAAGGCGCATACCAAGCAATAACATCAACATCTTTGTATTTCCCGATTGCTTCTTTGGTTTCGATTCCAAGAATAGTTTTACTTTTTCCAGTATCAGTAAAATTTACATAATTCAGCGAATCATAAATGATCATTTTCTTTACAAACAAATCTGTTTCATTGTAAAAAACTTTCTCTTTGTAATCAAAAATTGGTTTTTCTCCTATATCTGGACTAATTCCCATTGAGCCTCCTTGTGCTTGTTGAGAATTATCTATTTTTTGAATATTTACTGATTGACTTTGAGTTTTATTATAGGAAAATTGATAATTAATCGAAGGAATATTTTTAGACATTTCTAAAACTTCGTCTCTTTGTTTTTGATCTGGATAATATTGCTTCATCTCTTCTAAAGCTTTATCCGTAAAATGAATTTGAGGTTTTACTTCAAAATCTATTTCATAAAATTGTGCTTGTACAAAACTAGAAATGATGATAATTAGTGTTAATAGCTTTCTCATATTTATTTTTTATCAATTCCTTGAGTGTTATTATACATTTCGTTACGTTTCTTGTTGGCTTCGTCATAAATTTTTGCTATTTCTTGTTGAGATACAATAGGTAATTTTGAAGCTTTATCAGCTTTAAGAGGATTTTTGAATTTATATTTTTTTACATTTGGTTGAATAGCTTCTACACGAATAATATTATCCATTCGTCCAACTTTTTCACTTTCAACAAATAAATTCATCTCTAAAACAAATCCTTCAATTGGTTTTACATTTATCGGCATAAAATCAAAATCAATTTCTTTGGTATACCATGCTTCTACTTTATATTTTTTAAAATCAGAAGTTGCTTTATAAACTTTATAACCCAATATTTCTTTTGTTTCGTTTGAATATTCCCAAACTAACTCTTCTATTGGATTTTTGACAATATATTTTTTACCGTAAACATCTTCTTCTTTATAATTTTCATTCAATCTAAAATCTGAATATGTCACTCCTAAAGGCAGTCCTACAACTGATTTTTTAATTTCTCCCTGATAATTTTGATCGTTATTAATTTTTTCTTGTTCAACAGAATTTTGCTCATTTTTAGAAGAATAAATTAAAAAATCTATTGGTTTTGGATTTTCATTCTGTTCAATATTCCATTTTCTTTGTTCTTCATTTTTAATATCTGAAAAAACTTTTTCAATATATTCTGAAGTATACTTTGTATGATGTTTAAATCTTACTTTCACTTCATAAACTTGCGCTTGCGCAAAACTTGAAAAAATGATAATTAGTGTTAAGAAGTTTTTCATAATTGTAATTTATATTTTAAAAATAAAAAAAAAAAGTTACAAATCATTGCAACTCTTCTAAATATTAAATTTAAATTATTTTTATAAAATATGTTTCTCTGCATGATAAGAAGAACGAACCAATGGTCCTGATTCTACATGACGGAATCCTAATCCACGTGCGAAATCTTCGTATTTTTTGAATTGTTCTGGCGTGATAAATTCTTTCAAAGGCAAATGTTTTTTCGTTGGTTGTAAATATTGACCAATTGTAATGACATCTACATTTGCATCAGCAACTTCCTGAATTGTTTCAAAAACTTCGTCTTCAAACTCACCTAAACCAAGCATAATTCCAGTCTTTGTACGATGTTGACCTGCTTCTTTTGCATAACGTAAAACTTCTAACGAACGATCATATTTCGCCTGAATACGAACTTCGCGCGTTAAACGACGAACCGTTTCCATATTATGAGAAAGTACTTCTGGAGCAGCTTCTACAATACGATCGATGTGTTTTTCGATTCCTTGAAAATCTGGAATCAATGTTTCCATCGTCGTTCCTGGGCTAATTCTACGAACAGCATGTATTGTTTCTGCCCAAATAATCGATCCCATATCTTTTAAATCATCACGGTCAACAGAAGTTAAAACCGCATGTTTTATTTGCATTAATTTGATAGAACGCGCAACTTTTTCTGGTTCTGCCCAATCCACTTGCTCTGGACGACCAGTTTTTACACCACAAAAACCGCATGAACGCGTACATACATTTCCCAAAATCATAAATGTTGCAGTTCCTTCACCCCAACATTCGCCCATATTAGGACAGCTTCCACTTTGGCAAATGGTGTTCAATTTATATTTATCTACTAAACCTCTTAATTCGCGATGTTTTTTCCCCGTAGGCAATTTTACACGTAACCATTCAGGTTTTTTTACTCTTCCATCTGGTAATAGCTCAACACTCATACATTACTTTTCTGATTGGCTAATTTACAATTATTTTTTCTAAAACAGATTCAATTGTTTCGATTCTAATTCCAACAAAAATTGTTTGCGTTTCTTTCCGCCAGCATATCCAGTTAACGAACCATCTGAGCCAATTACGCGATGACAAGGCACTACGATTGCAATTTTGTTTTTCCCGTTCGCATTTGCAACTGCTCGTATCGCTAATAAATCTCCAACGGCTATCGATTGATCTTTGTATGATCTTGTTTCTCCAAATGGAATTTTAATTAATTCGTTCCAAACTTTTTTCTGGAAATCAGTTCCAATCAAATCAAGTGGAATGGTAAATTCTTTTAAATTTCCTTTAAAATAATTGTTCAATTCAGTTTCTAAACGATTCAAAATTTCATCATCTTTTTCTAAAATTTCACCTAAGTTTTCTATTTCTTTGAGTTGTTTTTCGGTCGATTTTCCATCAAAAAACTCTAACATACAAAGTCCTTTTTCCGACTTTATTGCAAGCATTTCTCCAAGAGGTGTTTGTATTTTTTTTGAGCGAAACATTTTATAAAATTTTAGTTGAAAGTTAGAAAAATATAGTCGTAATTTGGTATCAAATTTGTTGTTAAAAATATCATAAAATTAATTTATGAAAAAATCTATTTTCGCGAGTATTTTCGCATCTTTCATTATATTCTCTTGCCAATCAAAAGGTGTTCAACAAGAACAAAAAAATACAGATTCTTCTAAAGAAATTACAGAAGCTGTAAAAAAAGAACACAATTCTATGAATTCGTTGGATTGGGCTGGAAAATATGAAGGAACTTTACCTTGCGCCGATTGCGAGGGAATAAAATATATTGTTGAATTGAAAAAAGATGGTAACTTTTTTATTGAGCAAGAATATTTAGGAAAAGAAACAGTTTATCAAGACGAAGGATTTTATAAATGGGATGCTTCTGGAAATGTTTTACATTTAAATTCTAATGTAAGTCCATTAGTGTTGAAAGTTGAAGAAAATAGATTGAAAGTTTTGGATCAACAAGGAAAAGAGATCACAGGAAATTTGAAAGATAAATACATCTTGAAAAAGACAAAATAATTTCAAAAATAAAAGGCAATCTCGATTACGGATTGCCTTTTATTTTTGAAATTATTTTTAGTTCAATAAATGATCTTTTGTCAATTTTTCAAAAACTTTGATCACACCAATTACTTGAATTTCCTCTTGTAAATATTCTTCAAAAGAAAAATAGTTGTAAGCTTCAATTTCGTTTGTTGGTTTTATTTCTTCGTTCAAATCGTACAAAAAACAATCTTGTTCCATCAAAAGGTTTTGCTCTCCATACGCTTCGGCCGTAATATGACAATAAAAATTGAGTTCTTCTTTTACCAAATCCAAACTCAATTCTTCTTTTATTTTTCTAAACTTTTTTGCCATTCCCAAGCTGTACGCATACTTTCTGACAATTTTGTTTCAGGTTTCCAACCCAATTCTTTTTCTGCTAAAGAGTTATTTGCATAAGCTTCGATAATATCACCTGCACGACGCTCTTTGATTTCGTATTTCAATTTCAAATCATTAGCATCTTCAAATGCGTGAACAACTTCTAAAACCGTAGATCCTGTTCCTGTTCCAAGATTAAAGAATTCTAGCTTTGCTTTATTTTTATTTTCGATCAAACGAGTTACTGCTTTTACATGTGCATCAGCCAAGTCATTTACATCGATATAATCACGAATTGCCGTTCCATCACGCGTAGGATAATCATCTCCCCAAACTGATAATGCTTCTCTGATTCCAGCCGCAGTTTGTGTAACATAAGGAATTAGATTATTTGGAATTCCTTTTGGTAACTCACCAATTTTAGCTGTTGGGTGTGCACCTACTGGATTGAAATAACGTAAACAAATCACATTTTTATCAAATGCTGCTGAAAAATCTTCTAAAATTTCTTCCCCCATTTGTTTCGTTTTTCCATAAGGAGATTCAGGTTTTTTCAGTGGAGTTTGTTCATCAATAGGCATTTTATCTGCTTGTCCGTAAACTGTACAAGACGAACTGAAAATAATATTATCAGCATCAAAATCTTTCATTGCATCCAAAAGATTAATCAAACCTAAAAGATTATTGCGGTAATACATCAACGGTTTTTCTACAGATTCTCCAACTGCTTTATGCGCTGCGAAGTTGATAATTCCGTCTATTTTATTTGTTTTGAAAAATTCGTTTACTTTATCTTGATTTTTTAAATCAATCTCAAAATAAGTTGGTTTTGTTCCAGTAATAGAAGTAATTTTATCCAACACACCAATTTCTGTGTTCGATAAATCGTCTATAATCACAACTTCATAACCTGCATTTTGTAAAGCTACAACTGTGTGCGAGCCAATATAACCCAAACCTCCAGTTACTAATATTTTACTCATTTTTAATATTTAGTTTTTATAGTGAAATCAAATTTAGGAAAATAAAAAAGCTTCTGAAACTAATCAGAAGCTTTTTCGTATTATTTTTTAGGATAAATTATTTTCCAAAAAATTCGCGAACAGCAGAAGTGATATAAGCTAATTGCTCTTCATCTAACTCTGTATGCATTGGCAAAGACATTACTTCTTCTACCAATTTGTTTGTATTTGGAAAATCTGCATCATTATAATGTCCGTTATCATACGCCTTTTGTTTACGTAATGGAACAGGATAATAAATCATCGCAGGAATTTCTTTTTCAGTCAAGAAAGCTTGTAATTCATTACGTTTACCATTTGTTACACGTAACGTATATTGATGGAATACGTGAGTTGTGTCTTCTCCTTTTACAGGCGTTAATAATGCATCAATATCTTTAAAAGCTTCTGTATAATAAGCCGCAGCTTTGTTACGAGCAGCGTTATAATCATTTAAGAAAGGTAATTTACGACGTAAAACTGCTGCTTGAACAGAATCCAAACGAGAGTTAACACCAACTTCATCGTGGTAGTAACGTTTGTACATTCCGTGATTTACAATTCCACGTAAACGATGTGCAATATCATCATCATTTGTAAAAATTGCTCCACCATCACCATAACAACCTAAGTTTTTTGAAGGAAAGAAAGATGTACAACCAATGTGACCAATTGTTCCAGCTTTTCGACCTTTGTAATCCGCTCCAATAGCTTGTGCAGTATCTTCTACAACATATAAGTTATGTTCTTTTGCAATTGCCATAATCTCGTCCATATTCGCACATTGACCAAATAAATGAACTGGAATAATTGCTTTTGTTTTTGGCGTGATTGCCGCTTTTAATTTTTCTGTATCAATTGTAAAAGTATCATAATCAACGTCAACTAATATTGAATTTAATTTCAATAAATCAATAACTTCAACAGTTGCAGCAAATGTAAAATCAGCAGTAATTACCTCATCACCTGGTTCTAAACCTAAAGCCATCAAAGCAATTTGCAACGCATCAGTTCCGTTTCCACAAGGAATTACGTGTTTTACATTTAAGTAATTTTGCAATTCAGTTTCGAATTGTTTTACTTCTGGTCCATTAATAAAAGCAGCCGAATCCAAAACATTCAAAATTGCTGCATCAACGTCTCCTTTTATTTTTTGATATTGACTTTGTAAGTCAACCATTTGTATTTTTTTCATAACTTAATGAATCTTTCAAAATCTACAACTTTAAAAAGTCGTTATTATTACAACAAATGTACAAAAAAAGCTCATTCTAAATTTTTAACTTTGCAACATTGTGCAAGGATTTTATAACACATCAATTAAGGCGTACGGAATGGCGCTAAAATTGGCTTCGAATTTTAACGAAAAAGCAAAACTTTGGGTAGATGGAAGAAAAAATTGGGAAGAAAAAATAGCTTCTAAAATTTCAGAAACCGATAAAGTTTTGTGGGTACATTGTTCATCTTTAGGCGAATTTGAACAAGGTAGACCAGTGATCGAAGCATTGAAAGAAAACTATCCAACACATAAAATTGCTGTTTCATTTTTCTCTCCTTCTGGTTATGAAATTAGAAAGAATTATCAAGGCGCAGACGTTATTTTTTATTTGCCTTTGGACACAAAATCAAATGCAGAAAAGTTAATAAAAGTGCTTCATCCAGAAATTTTGATTTTGGTGAAATACGAATATTGGTTTAATTTGATTATCGAATTACATCAGCAAAACATTCCTACAATAGTGGTTTCGTCAATCTTTAGAGAGAGTCAAAATTTTTTCAAAAAAGACGGAAATAATTGGTTTGCGAAAAAATTAAGTTTGATAAATCATTTCTTTGTTCAAAATCAAAAATCAAAAGATTTACTGGATTCAATCAATATCACACAAAATACAATTGCAGGCGATACGCGATTTGATCGTGTCAAACAGATCATTCATCAAGATAATGAATTGGATTTTATGAATGATTTTAAACAAAATTCGAAATTAATTGTGGTAGGAAGTTCTTGGCCAAAAGATGAAGAGTTATTTGTGAATTTAATCAATCAAAAATTAACTGATGATTGGAAAATTGTTTTTGCGCCACATAATTTGAATGATACTGAAATCAATTCGTTTCTAAGTAAAATCAATCAAAAAGCAGTTAAATTCTCTGATTTAGAAAAAACTTCGCAACAATACTTAATCGATTCGAAAATATTTATTCTAAATACAATTGGTATTTTATCAAAAGTCTATTCTTATGCAGATATTACCTATATTGGCGGAGGTTTTGGTGCAGGAATTCATAACACGTTAGAAGCTGTAACATTTGGAAATCCTGTCGTTTTTGGTACTAAATACAAGAAATTTCAGGAAGCTGTGGATTTGATTGAAATTGGCGGAGGATTTTCTATTGCTAATCAACATGAATTTGATACAATTATGAATCGTTTGATGAATAATGAAAATTTTCGAAAAGAAAGTGGAAAAAAAGCTGGAGATTTTGTTCAAAATTCGCCAAATGCAACTAAAATTATTTTAGAATATTTAGATGATATTTTGTAAATCTTAAAATTTTATCAATTTTTAACAAAAAAGGCACAGAAATTGTGAGTCAAAAAAGCATTATTGATTTTTTTAAAGTGTAAATCAATCTTTTGTATGAATAAAACTTTACTTTTGAATTAAATATTATAACTCAGACTTAAGTAATAAAAAAAATGAAAAAACTAATCTTAGGAATAGCACTTTTTGGTGGATTAAGTGCAGCAAACGCGCAAATTGATTTAGGAGTAAAAGGAGGTCTTAACTTCCCAACTTTATCTGGTGATTCTAGAAAAATTTACTCTGATAGTCAAGGAAATGGTTTAGGGACTAAATTAAGAACAGACTTTTATGTTGGTGGTTATGCAAACTACAAAATAACGGATCAAATTAGTTTTCAACCAGAACTTCTGTATTCTAAACAAGGAGCTGGATTAAAAACAAATGACAATTCAAAAGCTAAATTTGTAACACATAATATTAATATTCCTTTAATGGGACGTTATGAAATTATGGATGGTTTAAATGTTGAGTTTGGTCCGCAATTAGGATTTTTAGTTTCTGCTAAAATGAAAACTGAAGAAGGAAAAACAGATACTAAAATAAAAGCTACAGACAATTTCAAAACATTTGATTTTGGTTTAAACTTCGGAGCTGCATACAAAATTACTGATGAATTAGAAATTAATGCTCGTTTTACAAAAGGATTATCAAACATTAATGATTATTATCCAACAGGAATTGATAATAACTTTAAATTGACAAATACTTACTTTAGCGTTGGTGTAGCATATAAATTAGCTGAAATGTAATTTATTTCGAATTTAAATATAGGAAGGAGCTTTTTTGCTCCTTTTTTTGTGCTTTATCGTTAAATAATTCTAAAAAAACTTTGTCATGTTAAATTAAATTCTATATTTGTAGTAGTGAAAATACAGTTGTAGATATGAAAGTTAAATTATCAAGAAGAGAAGAGGAAGTGATGGAAGTTATCTGGAGCGGAAAACAAGTTTTTGCGAAAGATATTATCGATTCTTATGACGATCCAAAACCTGCGAATACTACAATTTCTACCTTATTAAAGAGGATGCACGACAAAGGTTATATTGATTACGAGCAAATGGGAAACTCGCGTCGATATTATGCTTTGGTAAAAAAAGATGATTATTTTTCGAAAGAAGTAAAAGGAATGATTTCCAACTTTTTTAATAATTCGGCAACACAATTTGCTTCATTTTTTGCTAAATCGAACAATATGTCGGTCGAAGAATTAGAAAAATTACGTGACATAATTGACAACGAAATAGACCGTAAAAAGAAATAGCCTATGGTTGCGTTTTTTATAAAATTTATTCTTTGTTCCGGATTTTTATATTCCTTTTATAAACTTTTTTTGGAACGTGAAAGCATGTATAAAATCAATCGATTTTATCTGTTGTTTTCGTTGATATTTTCGTTAATCGCGCCTTTGTACAAAATTGATTTGCCTATCACAGCGACAGAAACAAATATTTCGCCCGAATTATTGGCTTTTCTGATGCAAAATCCTGAATTGTTGCAACAAGAAAGAGGAATCAATTTTGGTGATATTTTGAATGTTATTTACATTTTGGTTGGCGTAATATTTCTTGTAAGATTTATCTACAATTTGTACGAATTGATGTTCAAAATTAAGACAGAAGAAAAGATCGAAGATCAAGAAATTACATACATTCTCGATTTAGATTCGAATCAACCATATAGTTTTTGGAAATATATTTTTATTCCGAAAAAGCAACTAAAAAGTTTACATCAAAATTTAATTGATCACGAAAAAGCGCATTGCATTCAGAAACATAGTTTGGATATTTTGTTGATCGAAATTTTTCAGATTCTTTTTTGGTTCAATCCGCTTATTTATTTCTATAAAAAATCAATCAAACTAAATCACGAGTTTTTGGCAGATGAATATGTTTTGAAAAGAAACTCAGATTTAAAAACTTATCAACATCAAATTTTAGATTGTATTGCAACGCAAAATCCATCTATGATGGCGAGTAATTTCAATTTTATTCTAACTAAAAAACGCCTACTTATGATGACAAAAAATACATCGAAACGAAAAGTAAAGATTCTTTCGTTTGCATCATTACCTTTTATATTGAGTGCATTTGTATTATTTTCTCAAAAATCTTTCGCACAAGAAGTTGAGAAAAAAGCTCAAAAAGTAGAACAAGTTTTGGAAAAACCTGTTCAATCGCAGGCCGAAATTCTTCTTGGACAAGCAACTACTTTAAGAGATTCGCTTCTCAAAACAGATCAAGTCAAAACGGCTACACCAATAGAAAAAGTGATTACCAAAGATGAGCTAAAAACGATTCTGAAAAGTAATCCGCAAAACAAAATTATCTTGAATGACGCAGGAGATATCATTCTGAATGATTCTATCAAAATAAAAGATATTGTCTTGAAAAAAGAGTTGGTTCCGACGATTTTATACGGAACGGATGGAAAAGTTTTGCAAAAAATTGATCCCAAAGAAATAGAAAAAGTTTTTGTAAAAAGTAATGAAGGTTTGATAGAAATTATCAAAAAAGATTCAAGTATCATCAAAATTTTTAATTCAGAAAAAGACATTCCGAATATTGATAAAAAAGTAAAAACAGCTAAAATGCCAACATTAAAAAATAATATTACGTTGAAAAATGGTTATTCTATTTATACAGATAAAAATGGTGTTGAGCATAAAATTATTAGTTCTGAAATTGATAAGGTTTATTTAGAAAATCAATTAAAATCAAAAGAAATTGATAATGGTTATAGTCTAAGTTTTTCAAAAAATAAAGGAGTTGATAAAGCGGAAATAGAAAAACAATTAAAAGAAGCACAAGCAAGAGGTTATGATATTACAGCTATAAAAACTGATACTAAAAATCCCGAAATACAAAAATTAGGTTCATTTACTGTAAAAACATTCTATTCTGAAGATCCTAAAGAAATGAGTAAACATCTTGAAGAAAAAAAGAAAGAACTTGAATTACAAGAAAAAAACACTAAGAAAATGCTAAAATAGATTGAGAAAAGGCAAAAACAGCTAAAAAAAGAAATTAAGAAATAATCAAAATTTCATAGTATATATAACATATTCAAAAAAAAGGAAACTCGTTCGGGTTTCCTTTTTTAGTACGTCATGTTTTGGCATTCTGATTTCTTATTTTTGAGAAGATTGTTTAACTTTCCTAAAAATTCAGAATTTGTTACAAGCAGGCGATTTCAAAATTTACAATGCATCCGCTGGTGCAGGTAAAACTTATACGTTGGTGAAAGAATTTCTTTCGTTGTTATTAACCAATGAAAGCGATTATCATTTCGAACATATTTTAGCCATCACATTTACCAATAAAGCTGCTGGTGAAATGAAAGAACGTATCATCGAAACGTTAGAAGAAATCGCCAAAAATCCTAATCCAAAAGAAAATCAATATATTCTGGAATTAGCTTCGGAATTGAATTTGAAACCTGAAATCATTAATACAAAAGCATATAATATTCTGATTGCGATTCTACATAATTATTCCAAATTTTCGATTTCTACGATTGATAAATTTAATCTTCGATTAATGAAATCTTTTGCACAAGATTTGGGATTATCGATGAATTTTGATGTCGAAATGAATACAAATGAAATCATTAATGAATCGGTTGATTTGTTGTATTCAAAAATTGGAGAAGACGAAAAATTAACGCAAACAATGATCAAAATTGCGTTGGATAATATGGACGAAAATAAATCGTGGGATATTCGAAAAACGCTTTCTTCAGACACTTCAGATATTTCTAATGATCGACATTTGCAAGATTTAGAAAAATTAAAAAACATTTCGTTAGACGAATTTATTCGTTACCGAAAAGTTATTTTTGATGATATAAAAACTTTGAAAGATGGTTTGATTACAATTGGAAATGAGTTTTTCGAATTACTTGCAAACAATGGAATTTCGGCAAATGAATTACCAGGAAAAAGTCGTGGAATTGCAGCTTTTTTTCAAAAATTAAAAAACTTTGATGGTTTTGGTTTGATTTTGCCAACAGATGCCAACACAAAAGATATTTTGGAAGGTGGTTACCTTTCGAAAGTGAAAGATGCAACTGCTGAATCTATTTTTCCTCAAATAAAAGATTTGTTCGAAAAAGCTGCAAATATCAACGATCACTTACTTTTATTAACTTCGATTCAGAAAAATATATCTTCGATCTCACTGATTAATGAGGTTGAAAAATCATTGGATTCGATCAAAAAAGATTCAAATGTTTTGTTGATTAATGAATTCAATACCATTATCAGTAAAAATCTGCAACAACAACCTGCCAATTTTATTTATGAGAGAATCGGTTCCCGTTACAATCATTATTTTATTGATGAATTTCAAGATACATCAACGTTACAATGGAATAATCTGAATCCGTTGGTGGAAAATGCACGCGCGCAATCTGACACAATTATGCTGGTTGGCGATGCAAAACAGTCTATTTATCGTTGGCGAGGTGGAAATCCTGCGCAAATGATTGATTTAATTGATCGAAAAGAGGAAGAAAATATAAAAGTTGAAGAGTTAGAAAAAAACTGGCGAAGCCACGAGAATATTATCCAATTTAACAATGAATTGTATTCGTTTATCGCACCACAACTCAATTTGCCGAGTTTTCAATATTTGTACGAAATCGGAAATAAACAATTGACCAATCATCAAAAAGATGGGTTTGTCAAAATAAACTTCATTGAGCAAGAAGGTCGTTCGAAAGATTTATTTAAAGAACAAAATTTAGAATTAGTTTTAAAAACGATAGAAGATTGTCGAGCAAATGGTTTTTCTTTAAATGATATTGCAATTTTGGTTCGTAGTAATGCGCAAGGGATTTTGTTAGCGAAATATTTGACCGAAAATAACTTGGTTGTAATTTCAAATGAAGCTTTGTTGTTAAAAAATTCTTTCGAAATTCAATTGATTGAATATTTGTTCAAAATCACATCAAATCCTCAAGACGAGCAATCGAAAATTCGTTTTTTGATGGTGGCTTATGAATTAGAATTATTCAAAACGAATGATTTAACAATCACAGTTGAAAAAGCATTAAAAGGTGATTTGCCTAAGTTTTTAAAATTAACCAAATCAGTTGGAATTGATTTAGATTTTATTCAAGATCAAAACCTTTCATTATACGATTTCACCGAAAAAGCGATTCGAACTTTACATTTACAAGAGCGTTCACCAGCTTATATTTTGAGCTTTTTGGATGTTATTTTAGAATATTCATCAAAAAACGAATCTGATCTTAATTCATTTCTTGAGTTTTGGTCAACGATCAAAGATAAAGCGAGTATCAAAACACCAAAAGGTGTCGATGCAATCCAGATTATGACGATTCATAAATCAAAAGGATTGGAATTTCCAGTTGTAATTTTACCATTTTTGGATTGGCAAAGTAAGAATTCTAAAATTTGGATTCCATTACAAAAAGATGAAGAAAATCCCTTCGAAACATTTTATGTTGGAATTAATAATGAATTAAAATCAATCAAAAATGAAGCGATAAAATCGAAGATTGACGAAGAAGAGAATTTGGTTCAATTGGATGAAATTAATACGCTTTATGTTGCAACAACGCGTGCAAAAGAGCAATTGTATATGATTGCGCTAAAACCGAAAGAATCTTCGAAATCTAAAAATATTGCAAATTATTTACACGAATTTGTATTCAGTAAAGGTTTTTCTGAGGATGAAGTTATTTTGAAAGGTTCTCCAGAACGAATTTCAACTCCTAAAATCATAGAAAACTCTTCGGCTGAGTTAAAAATTTATTCTTCGGATTGGAATACGCGTTTAGTGATTAATACGAATTCGGAAAAGGCGCAAGAAAAGTTAAAATTCACCGAATTTGGAAATACAGTTCATAACATTTTATCGCAAATTGTTACACAAAATGATTTACCAAAAATCATCGAAAGTGAAAAACAACGTGGTACAATTTCAGTCGAAAATGTAGAACATCTGCAAAAAACCTTGCAAAATTTATTACAAGATGCTAAATTAGTTCCATATTTTGCTGAAGGTTTAACCGTTTTAAATGAACGCGATTTTATTGATGAAAATGGACAAATTTTCAGAGCCGATCGTGTGGTAATTGATTCTGAAAATAATTGTTCAATTATCGATTATAAAACTGGTCAACCCGATTTAGATCATCATTTTCAAGTGAATAGATATACAGATTTTTTTAGAAATTTAGGTTATAATATTCAGACCAAAATCTTGATTTATATTGATGATGAACAGCAAAAAATAAATGTTGTAGAGGTATTTTGATGAATGAAAATGTAAAATTAAAATTAGCGAGTTTACCCGAAACGCCTGGTGTTTATCAGTATTATAACAAAAAAGGAGATTTGTTATACATTGGCAAAGCGAAAAACTTGAAGCGTCGCGTGAATTCGTATTTCAATAAACAACACGATTCAAAACGTTTGCGTGTTTTGGTGAGTAATATTGATAACATCGAAACCATCAACGTAAATTCTGAATATGACGCGTTGTTGTTGGAAAATAATTTGATTAAAGAACATCAACCGCGATATAATATCCTGTTAAGAGATGACAAAACCTATCCTTGGATTTGTATCAAAAATGAACGATTTCCGCGAATTTTTTCGACTCGCAATGTAATCAAAGATGGTTCGGAATATTTTGGACCATATTCTAACGGAAAAGCGATGAAAGTTTTGTTAGGTTTGATCAAAGAATTGTATCAACTAAGAACATGTTCGTACGATTTGAGCGAGAAAAATATTGAAAATCATAAATTCAAAGTTTGTTTAGAATATCATATTGGCAATTGTCTTGGTCCTTGTGAAGCTTATCAAACCGAAGAAGAATACAACGAACAAATTTCGGCAATTCGTAATATTATCAAAGGAGAATTTAACGAAGCAAAACAATATTTGGTCAATCAAATGACGAAATATGCATCGGATTTGAAGTTTGAAAAAGCGCAAATGATTAAAGAAAAAATTGAAGCGTTGCAGAATTATCAATCTCGATCTACAATTGTTTCGCCAACGATTACCAATGTTGATGTTTTTTCGATTACGTCAGACGAAGAATATGCGTATGTCAATTTCATGAAAATTTATCACGGTGCTATTATACAGTCGCATACAGAGGAATGGAAAAAGAAATTGGATGAAACGGACGAAGATTTATTGGAGCGCGCAATTATTGATTTTTCAGATCGATTTAATTTAACTTCGAAAGAAATTTATGTTCCGTTTGAATTGAGTTTAGAAATTCCGTTCAGAAAAATTACAGTTCCAAAAATTGGCGATAAAAAACATATTGTCGATTTATCATTAAAAAATACTCGAATTTATCGTTTAGAACAGCTTAAACAAACTAAAATCGTCGATCCTGATCGTCATACAAATCGTATCATGAATCAGATGAAAGTTGATTTACGTTTACCTGCAGAACCTCGACATATAGAAGGTTTTGATAACTCTAACATTCAAGGAACGAATCCTGTTTCTGCTTGTGTGGTATTCAAAAATGGAAAACCAAGTAAGAAAGATTATCGCATTTTCAATGTAAAAACCGTAGAAGGACCGAACGATTTTGCAACGATGGAAGAAGTGATTGAAAGACGATATTCGAGAGTTTTGGCAGAAGGAGAATCTTTGCCTCAATTAATTTTAATTGATGGTGGAAAAGGGCAATTAAGTTCTGCTCTAAAATCGATTGATCGTTTGGGATTGCGCGGAAAAGTTTCGGTGATTGGAATTGCGAAGCGTTTAGAAGAAATTTATTATCCAGATGATCCTTATCCGTTATATTTGGACAAAAATTCTGAAACCTTGAAAGTGCTTCAACATGTGCGAGATGAATCGCATCGATTTGGAATTACGCGTCACCGAAATCGTCGAAGTAAAAACGCTTATAATTCGGTTTTGGAAGAAATAGAAGGTGTCGGTCCGCAAACAATTAAAGAATTATTAACAAAATTTAAATCGGTCGAACGAATAAAAAATGCATCTTTGTTAGAATTAACCGATTGTATAGGAAAATCTAAAGCAAAAAAAATAAAAGATTATTTTTCGAATGATGAAAAATCTACTAATTGACAGAGATTTAACGTCTCTTTTGAACAATCCAAAGCTACAAGCCACTTTGGCAATTGTTCCTATCACTTTATTTGTACTTGGCTTGTTAAGTTATTTTGGAATTTTTTATTCGATGTTTAGTACGCTCGATGTGCAGCTAGGACATTCAGGAAGTTCTAAATCGCTATTGAGTGCGTTATTAGGAAATCTTATCATTTTTATCTTCTTGGTATTGATGAGTTTTTTCACTGGCGTGATTTCTTTTGTATACTTTATTGTGCATGCTTTAAAGAATCCAAATTTGATAAAAAGTGATGATCGCTTGGTCTGGATTACGATTATTATTTTTGGAAATGGAATAGGAATTTTTGTCTATTGGCTGACTCAAATCAAGCGAAAAAAACCTCGTCCAATTATTGATTTATACACAGACGATATCTAAAAATATAAACTGCTTTACAATTTAGTAAAGCAGTTTTTTTTATGAATTATTTCAAAAATTTGTACCTTTTAACTACAAATCAAAACAACATGAAAATAGTAGAATTATTAGCAAAAGAATTGCAAAACGAGTATCAAATTACCAAAGAATTTATTGCAAGATTCCCTGAGGATAAAACGACATACAAACCTCATGAAAAAAGTATGGACATTACAATGTTGACGAATCATATTGTCGAAATATTTGCTTGGCCAGCTTTGATTTTAACAACTGATAAATTAGATTTTGCTACAGGAGATTACAAACCGACAAGTTTTACTTCTGTGCAAGATTTACAAAAGAAATTAGACGAAGATTACGAAGCGGGTGAAAATTCCTTGAAAAACGCAACGGATGAAGAATTGAATAATAATTGGAAAATTGTTGCTGGTGATACAGTCTTCGCAGATTTTACAAAATATGAAGCAATTCGTCATGCACTAAATCAAATTACACATCACCGCGCTCAATTGGGAGTTTTTTATCGCTTACTTGGAATAGATTTACCTTCGAGTTATGGACCAAGTGCTGATTCTCAAAAGTTTTAAAAAATAAAAAAGACCTCTAATAGAGGTCTTAAAATCATAATTAGTGTTAATTGTATTACTGATCAGTAATATTATTATCTCAATAAATATAACATATATCATATTTAAGCAAATCTAAGTTATGTTTTTTTTAAGAAATATTAACAATTTTATAATATTCGTAGTTAATAATCTATTTTATTGATTTTATCAAAAAAAGACATCTATAAAAGTATCAATTAATGTGAATTCATAAAAAAAGCTTTCGAAATCCTCGAAAGCTTTTTTGTATTTTGACTTTATATTGTTTTAAACAAAAGGAGTTTTTACAACTTCTGCTAATACATTTTTATCACGAATTTGAATTCTAATTGTTGTTCCAACTTTAGCAAAATCTGTATGAACATATGCTAAACCAATTCCTTGTTTCAACATTGGAGACTGCGTTCCTGAAGTCACAATACCGATTGTATTCTCGTTGTCATCTACAACTTTATAATCGTGGCGAGGAATTCCTCTTTCGATCATTTTGAAACCAACTAATTTCTTCTCAACTCCAGCTTCTTTTTGAGCTTTTAAAATATCAGATGAAATAAAATTTGTGTCCAATTTCGTTACCCAACCAAGACCAGCTTCTAATGGAGTTGTATCATCATTGATATCATTTCCGTATAAGCAGTATCCTTTCTCTAAACGCAATGTGTCACGAGAAGCTAAACCGCAAGGCTCAATATCGAAAGATTTTCCAGCTTCCATTACTTTGTCCCACATTTCGTTTGCTTGCTCATTCGCGAAATAAATCTCGAAACCTCCTGAACCAGTGTAACCAGTTGCAGAAATAATCACATTTTCCATACCTGCAAACGTACCAATTGCGAAATGATAGAACGGAATTTCAGCTAAATTAACATCTGTCAACGACTGCATTGCTTCAATTGCTTTTGGACCTTGAATTGCTAACAAAGACATCTCATCAGATTTATTTGTTAACTCTGCACCAAACGTATTGTGTTTGTTCATCCATTCCCAATCTTTATCGATATTAGATGCATTTACAACTGCCATCCATTCATCATCAGAAATTTTATAAATGATTAAATCATCTACAATTCCTCCTTTTTCGTTTGGCATTGCATTATATTGAGCTTGACAAATGGCAACTTTCGTTACATCATTCGTCAATAAGTGTTGTAATAAGTCTGTTGCTTTTTCTCCTTTTACAAAAAATTGTCCCATGTGAGAAACGTCAAAAACACCAACTTTTTCTCGAACAGCAAAGTGTTCTTGGTTAACACCTGCGTATTGCACTGGCATTTCATATCCAGCAAAAGGAACCATTTTCGCACCTAAATCTTTGTGCTTTTGGTTTAATGCAGTTACTTTCATTGTTTGTTTGCTTTGATAAGTTTATAATTCTCCCAAAAATAAGGAATTAATTGTTAGGAAAATTTCTTTAATAGAAGATTATCTAATTTTATGAATAATTTTTAAATTCCCTTCCGTCGCTTTATACGGCTCGAAACGCATAACCGATTTTCCTTTACCAAATTTGTTCATAAACTTTTCGTTTATTTTTCCTGATAATTTCAATGGTTGACAACCTTCGCAAGGAATAATCAAAATGGTATCGTTTGTTTTACCTTTTACTTTTACAATTTCGTACGAATAATCTGTATCCAAACGAGAATTAATAACATTTTCAATTGGTTTATTAAAGCTCTCAATAAAGAAAACGCGTCGATCTTTGTTGCTTCCAATAATAATTGCAGCACCAACTAAAATCAATAAAACGACAATTGATATGGTCAAAATTTTTTTAAAATCCATCTTTTTGGTTAATTCGTAGATTAAAAGTAATAATTCATTCCGAATGAAAAAAATATTCGTTTTATTTCCTATCTTTTTACTTCTATTTACATTGACAATGAATAGTTGTACAAAAGCAAAAATATTAAAAGAAAAACATTCAATTTCATTACAAAATATCCAAAATGGAGATTTGATTTTTGTTGGTGCGCAAACAGAAGAACTTTCGGGCGCGATAAATAGAGTGACAAAAATAAATGACGAAACCAATTTTGATCATGTTGGTTTAATCGAAAAAACTGATGATTCTATTTTTGTTCTACATGCTGCTCCAATGGGCGGATCGCAACGAGAGGAAATTCATCATTTTTACATTTCTCAAACCGAAAAGAATAATAAAATTGTCATTTATCGTCTCAAAAATGAATATCAATATACAATTCCTCATGCAATTGAAAAAGCTAAAACAATGCTCGGAAAACCTTATAATTGGTTATACATTTTGAATGATGACGAATTATATTGTTCAGATTTTGTGGAAAGAGCTTTTCGTGATGATACTATTTTTGAATTGATTCCCATGAATTTCAAAAACAAAGAAACTGGAATTATTGATGATTTTTGGATAGATTTCTATCGTAAAAAAGGAAAAAAAGTTCCGCAAGACGAACCAGGAACAAATCCAAATCAATTGGCAACTTCTAAGAAATTAATTAAGGTTGGTGAGGTGAAGTTTTAAAATGAAACTCTGAAACAAATTCAGAATGATTCATAGAATCTTTATAACAAATAAATTAATTCCTACTTTTACCACATGAAACAAAATATCATTTATAGTATCATTTTCTTTTTCGTGTTATTTGGACTAAAATATTTGTTCGATAAAAGCGATGTGCAAACAATGTTGGTTTATTCGGCAATTGGAACGGTTATCTTTTTTATTTATCGCGTTTTTGTAAGAAAAATGTTGTACAAACAAAAAGACCAAGAAAACTAATTTTCTTGGTCTTTTTTTATTGCTTGCATCGCTTCCTCGATGTGCGTTTCGGCAACATTTGAAACAATGTGTTTGATTAATTTTCCTTGTTTATTGAATACAAAAGTTTCTCTCGGGGTGATTAAACCAAATTTCTTTTTAATTCCCAACAACTTCGACAACTTTGCGCCTTTATCAGAAAGCAACGGAAAGTTTAGTTGATGTTTTGTATAAAACTTTTCGTGAGAAGAAGTTGATTGTCCATTTATTCCGACAATCACAGCATCTAAAGCATTAAAATCTGTATTTACATCACGAAATTGACAGACTTCTTTTGTACACATTGGCGTAAAATTCATTGGATAAAAGAATAAAACAAAATATTTTTTGTACAAAAACTCGTCCGAATTAAACCAATTTCCTTTATTATCCTCCAACGAAAAAGTTGGAATGTGATCGCCTAATTTCATTCGCCTGTGTATTCTACGAAATTACGTGGAGTTTCGTATAAAGTTACTTTCAATTCTAAATCAGTCGCTAATTTTGCTCTAATTTTATTCCAAATCAAAATCACAATATTTTCGGCAGTTGGATTGATAGTTTTAAATTCTTCAATATCAACATTTAGATTTTTATGATCCAAATACTCTTCAACTTCAACCGCGACAATTTTTCGTAATTCGTCCAAATTCATCACAAAACCTGTTTCTGGATCAACTTCACCTTTCACCGCCACAATAATTTCATAATTGTGTCCGTGATAATTTGGGTAAGAACATTTTCCGAAAACTTCAAAATTCTGTTCATCGCTCCAATTCTTGTTAAACAATCGGTGCGCAGCGTTAAAATGTGCTTTTCTGTTGACAGTAACCTTCATCTGTATAAATTTTTATTCTTCGATATACGAAACGTAATGTTCAAAAATTATTTTGAACCAAGCTGTATAATTCTGAGGATTTTTTTCCATATCTTTTTTCAAATCATCCAATTCTACCCAACGATAAGCCATCACTTCATCAGGATTTAGCTTTGGTTCTTCATCAAATGTTCCGATAAAAACATGGTCTAATTCATGCTCAATCAAATCATTTTCTAAATGCGCTTTGTAGATGAAATTGAATTTATATTCTAATTCGCAATCAAATCCCATTTCCTCTTCCAAACGTCTATGCGCCGCTTGTTCGTATGTTTCGTTATCGCGCGGATGACTACAACATGTGTTTGTCCACAACGTTGGCGAATGGTATTTGCTCGCAGCTCGTTGCTGAATCATCAATTCTCCTTTGGAATTGAATACAAAAACAGAAAATGCACGATGCAACAAACCAGCTACATGAGCCTGTTGCTTCTCCATCAATCCTAATTTTTGATCGTCCTGATCAACTAAAACTACAAATTCTTCCATAAAACAAAAATAACCATTTATGTAGGATTAAAAAAGAAGTTCGATTTCTTTGTGTTTAAATTCTCGCAATTCTTGATTGATTTCAATTAGTAAATTTCCTGCTTCATTTACATCTCTAATCATTCCGTCTACTTCTACTCCATCTAATTTAAATTGTGAGATTTCATCTTTTCTAAATAGATTATCTAAATATGTTTGATGAATTTGTTCGAATTTTTTTTGTTCTAAAATTGGATATTCATTTTCGAAATGATGCATTAAATCTGCCAAAATTTCCTCGATGTCATATTCTTTGTCAGTTATTTTTCGAATAGATGTTGCTTTTGGTAAGTGATTAAAGTCAGCTTGATTGACATTAATTCCAATTCCAATCACAGAATTCATTATTCCATTAGAACGATGATTCTCAATTAAAATTCCGCAAACCTTTTTATCATTTAAAATGATATCATTTGGCCATTTTACGTTAGATTTTGGATGAAATTGTTTTAAAAATAGACAAATAACATTCGAAATCCATTCGTTAAAATAAATTAATTCTTGAAAACTATAATCCGTTTTCAGCAAAAAACTAAAGGTTAAATTTTCTCCTGCGACAACTTTCCACTCATTTCCTGCATAACCTTTTCCTTTTGTTTGATTTTTAGCATGTATGACAGTCCAACTATTGGCATCTTTTTTGGACAAATCCACCAAGAACTCATTCGTATTAGGCAAAGAATCAAAACTAATTAAATACATTTTTTTTACTATTTTTATAGAGTGGTTAAAGTTATTTTAAAAAGTTTAAACTTTAATAAGGATTCACTAAATTTGCGAATTACAAAATAAAAGATGATAGATACTCAATATACAAAAGACTTGCTAGATAGCATTGTTGACGGAATTACAAATGTTAAAGGAGAAGAAATTACAATTCTAGATTTACGCGAAATTGAAAATGCATTTTGTCAATACTTCGTTATTTGTACCGGAAACTCGAATACACAAGTTAGTGCTTTAGCAGGTTCGATTGAAAGAACTGTAAAAACAGAAATGTCAGAAAGACCTTTTCATGTAGAAGGAACACAAAACAATCAATGGGTTTTGTTGGACTACACAAATGTTATTGTCCATATTTTCCAAAAAGAATACAGAGAATATTACGATATCGAAAGTCTTTGGGGTGATGCTGTAGAGACGCGTATCGAAATGGAATATTAATCATAACTGAAACCAAAAAAAATTGAAAAAAAATAATTTTAAACCTTCGGGGTTTAATCCTACATGGATATATGCCATTATTGGATTATTGCTGATTGCCTTTCTATTATTTTCTGATAACATTGGAGGTGCCGGCGGAACTACTAAAAATATAGACCGTACGACTTTCCTTTCTTATGTAGAAAAAGGTTACGTAAAAGAAGCCAATCTAGAAAAAGAATCAGGACGTGTAAGTGTATATTTAACGGACGCAGCTCTGAATACTGAAGAATTTAAAAAGTTTAAAAAATCAAACGAAACTTTAAATCCTTTTGCTACAGGTACTCCAAACTTTATTTTCAATGTTGCTGATGCAGGAAATTTTGAAAAAGATTTTTATGCTAACGTAGAAAAGAGTCCAAATAAAACTGCCGTTCTTAACACACAAATTTCAAATGGTTTTGGAAGTTTGTTTATGAATCTTTTCATTTCATTAATTTTCTTCGGATTAATCTACTTCTTACTATTTAGACGAATGGGCGGAGGCGGATCTGCTGGAGGTGGCGGAGGAATTTTCTCTGTCGGAAAATCGAAAGCGAAATTATTTGAAGGTG
Organism: Empedobacter sp. GD03739; assembly: GCF_029843245.1. Lineage (NCBI taxonomy): Bacteria > Pseudomonadati > Bacteroidota > Flavobacteriia > Flavobacteriales > Weeksellaceae > Empedobacter > Empedobacter sp. GD03739. The sequence goes on from NZ_JAOCHX010000019.1 coordinate 30,802, forward strand.
ATGATCATATCAAAACAACTTTCAAAGATGTTGCAGGTTTAGAAGGTGCAAAAGAAGAAATCGAAGAAATCGTTGAATTCTTGAAACACCCAGAAAAATTCACAAAATTAGGTGGACGTATCCCTAAAGGAGCCTTATTAGTAGGACCTCCAGGTACAGGTAAAACCTTATTAGCAAAAGCTGTTGCTGGAGAAGCGAAAGTGCCTTTCTTCTCATTATCAGGATCAGATTTCGTAGAAATGTTTGTGGGAGTTGGTGCATCTCGTGTACGTGACTTATTCAAAAATGCAAAAGAAAAATCTCCTTCAATTATCTTTATTGATGAGATTGATGCAATTGGTCGTGCACGTGGAAAATCAAACTTTACAGGTTCTAATGACGAACGCGAAAATACATTAAACCAATTATTAACAGAAATGGATGGTTTCGGAACAGAATCTAACGTAATTGTGATTGCTGCAACAAACCGTGCTGATGTATTGGATAAAGCATTGATGCGTCCAGGTCGTTTTGACCGTATTATTCACGTTGATTTACCTGAATTAAACGAACGTAAAGAAATCTTCGCGGTTCACTTACGTCCATTAAAATTAGGTGAAGATGTTGAAATCGAATTTTTAGCAAAACAAACGCCAGGTTTCTCTGGTGCAGATATTTTCAATGTTTGTAATGAAGCCGCTTTAGTTGCTGCTCGTAAAAACAAAGACGTTGTAGAAAAACAAGACTTTTTAGACGCTGTTGACCGTATTATTGGTGGATTAGAGAAAAAAAGTAAAGTGATTAAACCTTCTGAGAAAAAACGTATCGCTTATCACGAAGCTGGTCACGCGACAATTGGTTGGTTAACAGAACACGCTGCGCCATTGGTAAAAGTAACTATCGTTCCTCGTGGACGTTCGTTAGGTGCCGCTTGGTATTTGCCAGAAGAAAGACAAATTACAACGACAGAACAATTGTTAGACGAAATGTGTATGACAATGGGTGGTCGTGCTGCTGAGGAAGTTGTTTTCAATAATATTTCTACAGGTGCATTAAGTGATTTGGAAAAAGTTACAAAACAAGCTTCTGCAATGGTTAGTATTTACGGATTGAACAAAGAAGTTGGTAATGTTTCTTATTACGATTCATCTGGACAAAATGAATATGGTTTCAGCAAGCCTTATTCAGAACAAACTGCTCAGGTAATTGATAAAGAGGTAAAAACAATGATCGAAGCTCAATATGATAGAGCAAAAGATATTTTACGTGAACATCGCGATCAATTAGATGTTTTAGCTCAAAAATTAATTGAGAAAGAGGTGATCTTTAGAGAAGATTTGGAAGAAATTTTCGGACCAAGAAAATTTGTAAACGAATTAGATCAAATCGAAGAAAAACAAGAGGAAGCTATAGAAGCTGGTTCAGAACAAGTTGTTCAACCAGAATCTGGAAATGATATTTAATCAAATTCATTCAAAATAATAGAAAAAATCGTCCTATTTGGACGATTTTTTTTTTACTTCTTATTATATTGTTAAAATTTATTACCTTTAGGCTGAAATTGTATTAAACCGTACAAAAATCATAAGTTCCCATGTGGAAAGCAATTAAAAACCTACTTAAAAAAGCAACAGAGAAATCTGAGAATAAAGACGATGATAATCATATTGATTTATTTCATCCAAATTATTCTGAGGATAATATTTCTATGGATGAAGTTTTTGCGACAAACTTCAACGCTGGTGGTGGTCACTTTTTATTCTGCGATAACAATCAAGAAGCTTTTCAGAACTTAAAAGAAATTATCAATTACGAAAATGTAACTGAGTTAATTTGTCTTGATCCAAAGCTTCAAGAGATGTTAACAACTAATCAAATCCCGTTTGTAGTTAATCCTTGCGATTCTCGTTACACGCTTAGTTTTCTTAGTTGCGAGTTCTTAATTGCCTTTGATGGTAGTATTATGTTATCTGCACATCAAACTTGTGGAAGAAATATAGATGATTTTCCATCAAATTTTATTATCTATGCACGCCCATCGCAATTAGTAGAAAATGTGGGAGCGGCATTACAGAAATTACGAACATTAAAAAAAGACAACCTACCATCTAAAATAACTTCTATTCGAGGGAAAAACATGCACAAATTTCCTAATATACAGAATGCGAAGAATATTTATTTGTTATTGGTTGAAGAATAGCTATGAAAAATTTAGCAATTAGAGCATTTTCGGGACTTATTTATGCACTTGTAATATTTTTCGGAACAACAATACATCCAAAAGGTTTAATCGTTTTAATGATGGTTTTTGGACTTTTTTGTTTGTACGAATTCTTTAAAATCACCAATCTTACCAATAAACTTTATCAATTAGGTTCACTTTTAGCTGCTTTAGTTGTATTTGGATATTATGGGAAAGAGTTTTTACAAGCCTTTGAAACTACAAATCACTACTATTTTTATTTACGAAGTTTATATTTCATTATACCTGTTTTATTTATTTTTAGTATTTATGTTATTTTCAAATCAACAAATGAGTTATTGAATGATTTTGGTAAAGCTACTTTAGGTTTAACCTACGTCATCGCTCCTTTCGCTATTGCACTTACTCTACCAAGTTTTGATTATAGTTTAGGTGAAAAAGTAATGCACTACGAAGTATTTTTTGTTTTCTTATTACTTTGGTGCAGCGATACATTTGCTTATTTAACAGGAAACTTAATCGGAAAACACAAATTAGCACCAAAAATTTCTGGAGCTAAAACGTGGGAAGGCTTTTTTGGTGGAATTATTTTCACTTTATTAACTGGATTTTTTATTCAGAAATATTTTGGAGAAAACTTACATGGTAATTGGATGATTATAGGTTTAATCGTTGCTGCATTAGGACCTTTAGGTGACTTAACAGAATCTAAATTGAAACGTTTTTTCAATGTAAAAGACAGCAGCAATTTAATTCCGGGTCATGGTGGTTTTTTAGATCGATTAGATAGTTTTATATTTGTCACACCATTTGTTTATTTATATTATTTATTAGTATATACTTTATGAAACTTCACAGAGAAGGAACTGCAATTTTGATAGGTTGCTTAATTTTATTTGCAATCGCTACAGGAGTATTACATTACTTTTTTCCTGTTTATGGTCTTTTATTCGCTTTACCATTATGGATTCTTTATGGATTTGTCGTTTGGTTTTTTAGAAATCCAATTCGTGAATCAGATTCATCTGAAAATTGTGTTATTGCGCCGGTAGATGGAAAAGTAGTTGTATTAGAAGAAGTATATGAAAGTGAATTTTTGAATCAAAAATGTATTCAATTATCTATTTTCATGACGCCACTTAATGTACACGTAACACGTTATCCTGTGAATGGTAAGGTTATTTATTCTAAATATCATCCAGGGAAATTTTTGGTAGCATTTCATCCTAAATCATCAGAGTTAAACGAAAGAACAACTGTTGTTGTAGAAAATACAGATCATACAAAAGTTCTTTTTAGACAAATTGCTGGTGCTGTTGCGAGAAGAATTGTTTGCTACAGTAAAGAGAATGATACAGCTGTTGCTGGTAAAGAATATGGTTTTATCAAATTCGGATCTCGTGTAGATATCTTTTTACCACTTGATACTGAAATCAATGTAAAGGTTGGAGATAAAACAAAAGGTGGAATTCAGAAAATTGCACAATTGAAATAAATCAGTTAGTTGAACTCAATGTTTTTAACTAATTTTGTCAAAACAATTATAACAATATATTCATACAATAAATTTTGTACGTCATGAAAAAATTAATTCTTTTAGTAGCTGTTGCTGCATTTGCTACATCTTGTAACTCTAAAGCAGGTGTAAACCATGGTGTACTTCCTGTAGTTCACGAACCAGCTACTGCTGAAGAAATGCACCACAAGTCTGAAGCTGCTCACGAAGGTCATGCAAAACATGAAGAAGCTGTTGAAGAAAAACATGAGGAAGTAAAAGATTCTACAAAAACTGTAGAAACTCCGAAAGTTGAGAAAAAAGATACTGTAAAAGCTGGTCATTAAGATTCAGCTTTTTTTGTTTTTATAGATTTATAATCAGTTTATCATCACCTATTAAATAATTTTTATTTTTAGGGCGAATATAAAATGAACGTGAAGAAGAGTTGTTTTCAGAAATGATTGATAATATCTCTTGATAAGTAAAAAAACTTGCATCAATTGCAATTTCATTATTTGATAAAGATTTGAAATCTGATTTCTTATCAATCCAAAATAAATTTTCTGCTTTTACTTCTATTTTAGAAGTATTATTAGATGAATGTAAAGAAAATTTAAATAATTGAATTAAATATTTAATCAAAATTCCCGAACGTAAAAGTTGATAATGCAACCAATTTTTTTGATAATATTTCGCCAAGAAAATCATCATGGCTTCAAAAAAATGTTTGTAATATTTTTTATCCTTTTTCGTACTTTCTCCTTTGTAATGTAAAACCGTTATATCTCCTTTATAATAATTTTTATAACCAGCTAATTCTGCACTAAAAGACAAATCTATATCTTCTCCGTACATAAAATAACGCGGATCAAATCCTCCAATTTCTTGATAGATTTTTTTCGTAGTAAACATAAAAGCACCAACTAAAATTTCGCAAGGAGCAACTTCAAATTCACCAACTTCTAATTTGTAATAATTATTTTTCTTTGAATGATTAAATCGACTATACAACTTAGAAAATGAATTTTTAGCTGTCGGAATATTTCGTTTAGATTCTGGATGAAAATTGCCGTTTGTATCTATCATTCGTACTCCCACAAAACCTATTTTTTCTTTCGACTGATGAAATTCAATCAAAGATTCGAATAAATTCTCTGGAATAATTGTATCTGGATTAAGAATTAGGATATATTCTCCCAAAGCATTCTCAACCCCAATATTATTCGCTTTTGCAAAACCAAGATTCTCTTTTTGAAATAAAAAGTTTACAATAGGAAAAGTTTTTTTTAGGAATGTAAAATCAATTTCCGATGAATTATTATCAATTACAATTATTTCGCCATCTACATTTTTCAAAGCCTCCTGACACGAATCAAGACAAAGCTCTAAATGTTTTGGCGCATTATAACTAACAATAATTATCGATAATTTCATCTAAAATTTATTTTCTGAATACGGGATTCGATGTTGTATAGAACGAACCAGCGTCGCTTCGTCTGCATATTCTAACTCATCTCCTACACCAAGACCTCGTGCAATGGTAGAAAAAATAATTTCGGCATTCTTTAATTGTCGGTACAAATAGAAAACAGTTGTATCTCCTTCCATTGTCGAACTTAAAGCAAAAATTATTTCCTTCACATTTTCATTTTGAACACGATCAACCAACGTTTGAATATTCAATTGACCAGGTCCAATGCCTTCCATTGGAGAAATCTTTCCTCCTAAAACGTGATATTGTCCTTTAAATTGTCCTGTGTTTTCAATTGCCATCACATCGCGTACATCTTCTACCACACAAATTATAGTTTCTTCTCGCAATGGATTGTTGCAAATATCACAAACCTCATCATCAGAAATCGTATGACAATGTTGACAATATTTAACATCATTCACCAAATGAGAAAGCGCTTCGGACAAAGCCGTCGTTTGAGATTTGGGACTATTTAACATATGTAAAACAAGTCGCAAAGCTGTTCTCTTTCCTATTCCTGGCAAATTTGACATTTCTTCTACAGCTCGCTCTAAAACCTTGCTTGGGTAATTCATTCGTTCAAAAAATTATAGACAACAAATTTACAATTTTATCTTCGGAAAATTAATCTATCATCATTCACTCAAAAATATTAAATTTGGGCTTATTTACTAAATAAATTATGAACTCAACAATTTTACTACTTTGTGTTATCGTATACTTTGTAGGACTTTTAGTGATCTCTTACTTCACCAGTCGAAATTCTGACAATCAATCTTTTTTTAACGGAAACAAAAAAAGTAAATGGTGGTTAGTGGCTTTCGGAATGATTGGAACAAGTCTTAGTGGCGTTACTTTTATTTCGGTTCCGGGAACGGTCGGAAAATTAACTGGTTCCGAATATATTTACGGAGGATTCGAGTATTATATGATGGTAATCGGATTTTTTCTTGGTTATTTTATCGTCGCGGGTGTATTACTTCCGCTCTATTACCGAATGAATCTGACCTCGATTTACACCTATTTAGGAAAACGTTTCAATGTTGAAGCGCATAAAATAGGATCGGTTTTCTTTATTATTTCACGTGGAATTGGCGCAACAGCACGTTTATATTTAGTTGTAAATGTGTTACAAATATTTTTGTTAGACAATTTAGGCGTACCATTTTGGGCAACAACATTTGTGTTATTATTAATGATTTTATTGTACACGTTTGAAGGTGGAGTAAAAACAATTGTTGTAACCGACACTTTACAAACATCATTTATGATCATTAGTTTGATTGCTTGTATTTGGTTTATCCTTTCTCATCTTAACTTATCTGTTGGTGAAGCTTACGATATGATGCAAGCCAAAAATTATACGCATTTCATTAATCTTGATCCAAATTCGAAAACTTATTTCTTAAAAACAATTTTGGGCGGAATGTTTATCACAATTGCAATGACTGGTCTTGACCAAGAAATGATGCAAAAAAATATTTCGGTTGATAATCTTCAAAACTCGAAAAAGAATATGTTGACGTTTGCTGGAACATTATTGATTGTAAATTTAGCCTTCTTATTTTTGGGCGGATTGCTTTATTTATACGCTATGAGCGAAGGTGGTTTTTATACTGCTGATGGTTTCTTTATGGAACAAGGCGGGCAAAATATTATGGGTGATGATATGTTTCCTGCGCTTTCGCTTTTAGGACATCATTTCCCAATGATTATTTCTGTGATTTTTATTATCGGATTAATTTCTGCCTTATTTCCTTCTGCGGATGGTGCTTTAACAGCGGTTACAAGTTCATATTGTGTCGATTTATTAAACATCAACGAAGACAAAGAAAAGTCAGAAAAAGAGAAGAAAAAGATTCGTATTCGTGTTCACTTGATTTTCACGGTAGTTTTCTTTATCTTGATTATGGTTTTCAAAGCGATTAACAACAAATCCATTGTTTATCTTGTGATGGAAATTGCAGGTTATACTTATGGACCATTATTGGGATTGTTTGCTTTCGGAATTTTAACGAAACGTAACATTTACAAAAAATATTCAATTATTACAGTTGCGATTTTAGCGCCTATTTTTACCTATATCATCAACGAATTAGTGATCAATTTTACCGATTACAAAATTGGTGTTGAATTAATCATTCTGAATGGTTTATTAACTTTTATCGGTCTATGGTTGGTAAGTTCTAATCGTCAAAAAGAAACAATTATTCATTCATAATCAGAACAATTAACACTCTACAACTATGAAAAAAATCGCCATTATTGGAGCAGGAAATTTAGGAATTTCTATAACAGAGGGTTTAATTAAGAATAAAGCATTCGATCCAAATCAAATTATCGCTACAAGAAATAATTTGAATCAAATTGAACATCTTAAAAAGCTTGGTGTAACGATTACAAATGATAATCATTTTGCTGTAAAAGAAGCTGATTATATTCTGTTGTGTGTAAAACCGTACAAAGTGGAAGAAGTTTTGACGCAATTAAAAGACAATTTTACGACCAATAAAATATTAATTTCAGTTGCAACAGGAATTTCATTGCAAACGTATCAAAATATTTTATCACAAGGTATGTCAATTTTTCGTGCAATGCCTAATACAGCTGCTTCTGTGGAAGAATCGATTACATGTATTTGTGGAAATTCGAAAGATGAAAACATTTTAAATGAAATCAAAACGATTTTCAATCCAATTGGCGAAACAGTTGTTATAAATGAGGAGTTGATGAATGCAGCGACTGTAATTGGCGCTTGCGGAATTGCTTATGTTTTACGATTTATAAGAGCAATGATTCAAGGTGGAATCGAAATTGGATTTGACACACAAACTGCTACAAAAATTGTGACACAAACTGTAAAAGGAGCTGCTGAATTATTAATAGAAAACGGTTTGCATCCAGAACAAGAAATTGATAAAGTGACGACACCAAAAGGTTGTACGATTGCTGGATTAAATGAAATGGAACATCAAGGATTTAGTTCTGCTTTAATAAAAGGAATTAAAACTTCTTTTGATAAAATATAATTATGGAAAAGAAATTAAAATTAATCTGGGATTTTTATGGTCCCGATGCTATACCAACTGCAAAACATCATGCAGTTCACCTGAAACAATACGCAGAAAAAGAAAAGTTACAAAGTACATTTTCTGAATTTGTAGAGGTTGAACCAGAATATGCAGTTGCTTATTTGGTGGTGGTAGAATCTGAAATGATACAAGTTCGTGACGCTTTGATACCTCATCGTGGCGAATGGCATGTGGAAGAAGAATAAATAAAAAAGACGAAGTTTTGCTTCGTCTTTTTTATTGTTTTAAAAATCGCATAAAATCTCCTCCCCAATTGTAGTGATTTATGTTCTACGATTTTTTTGCCCTACAAAAAAGGATTATTTTTGTTCAAATTTTTATAAACAAACAATGACACTTCAAGAACTTCAAACACAAGTACAACAAACAAGGAGAGATATTTTGAGAATGGTACATGCCGTAAATAGTGGACACCCAGGTGGATCATTAGGTTGTGCAGAATATTTTGCTGCATTATACGGTAAAATCATGACTTACTCTACAGACTTCTCTATGGACGGAAAGGGAGAAGATTTATTCTTCTTATCAAATGGTCACATTTCACCAGTTTTCTACAGCACATTGGCTCGTTCAGGATTTTTCCCAGTTAGCGAATTAGCTACATTCAGAAAATTAGATTCTCGTTTACAAGGTCACCCAACAACACACGAAGGTTTACCTGGAATTCGTATCGCTTCTGGATCTTTAGGACAAGGTTTATCAGTTGCTTTAGGTGCTGCTCAAGCAAAAAAATTAAACAACGACGATAAATTAGTTTACACATTACATGGTGACGGTGAATTACAAGAAGGTCAAGTCTGGGAAGCTTTTATGTATGCTGCTGGTAAAAAAGTGGATAATGTAATTGCAACGATTGACTACAATGGTCGTCAAATTGATGGTGATACAGACCACGTTTTACCATTAGGAGATTTGAAAGCTAAATTAGAAGCTTTTGGATGGATTGTTTTAGAAGAAAAAGATGGAAATAACTTAGAAAAAGTAATTGCTATTTTAGAAGAAGCTAAAACATTAACAGGAAACGGAAAACCAGTTTCAATTTTATTACACACAGAAATGGGTAATGGAGTTGATTATATGATGGGAAGCCACTCTTGGCACGGAAAAGCGCCTAACGATGAGCAATTAGCATTTGCATTAGAGCAAAATCCTGAAACTGAATTGACAGATTATTAATAATTTGAATACAACCACAATACTATGAAAACGTTATTTTATTCTATACTTACGCTTTGTTCTTTGACAGCCTTTGGGCAGGAAAAAACATATTCTTTTGACAAAAAAGTATCGTACAAAATCAATTTACCAGAAGAATATCAAACTTATTTGGATGGTCAAAAAGATTTATCTTTTGTAACCTATATTTCTAAAGACGCTGTTTTAGGAACTTCGGAAGGAGGTCCTTACACTTCAGGAAGCTTCAGTAAAGATGCTTTCTTTATCAACAACAGCAAGTTTTTCGAAGTCTATGCCAATTCATTAGAAAATCAATTATCGATAAAAGCACCTTATTATTATGAAGGCATGTCGGATGATAGTTTAAAACCTTATTCGGATAATTTGTTCGAGAAATTTATTTCAGTTAAAAATCTAAATTCATCTACAACGATCAATGGATACAAGTGTAATGAATACGAATTAACATCTAAAACAGATTTCGAAACAAAATCTTCTACATTATGTGTTGATGAAAAAAATGCAATTAATAACGTTGCGATTATGTTTCCTCAAACAAAACTGAAAGGTCTTTTGATACGATATGACGCAGGAGATTTTAATGGATTAACAATTCAAAATATTGCAAATTCTAACGTAAAAGTAACTTTTGATGAGAAAAAAGAAATCGAAAGTTTTACTAACGAATTGGCAAAAAAGAAACAAGAATACGAGAACATGATGTCGTCTGTAGATACAGCTTATGCAGCGGAAGCGGCTTATTCACCAGACAATCGTTACGAGGATCCTATTGTTAATTATTACAATTATCAAACATCAGAAAGTGATAACGTAAATAGTCTTTTTGGGACTGTTGCTTCATTAAATTATAGTTTGATTTATAATGATAGCGATTATGATGGAAATCCTGATATCGAGCGTTCTAAAGCTTTGGCAGCTGCTCAAGGTTCTACAAATCAATTGGTAAAACAATTCAAAAAGAATAAATTAGCAAACAAAAGCGAAGTAAAAGAATTAAATAACCTTTTCAAAACGTATTTCGATGATGCTAAAAAGTTTAAATTAACAGAAGTTTCAACAGATTATGATGAAGCGGCTGTAGCAGTAGATTCTGCTGTTGCTGCAACAGAAGTTAGTTTAGCCGAATATTATGATCCTTATACATCTGCTTACAAAACGACAGATATTAGCAAAATCGATTTAGCAATCGACAATCCAGACGTTCAAGATTTCATGAAAGTTGCACCAGAACATTGCAAAAACTTGAAAGCTAAAATTCCGACTTTTACAGATAAAGATTTAGGAAATTTGGTTTACAATTACGCAGGACAAGTGTGCGATATGTACATTTATCAAAGCGGAAGTGTTGCTCTTTCGGGAACAATTGATGCAATAAGAAAAAGTGTTTTAGAAATCAATAACAAATATGATAAACTGAAAAAAGAAGACAAAGATAAGTTAACTACTTTCTTAAATTCTTTGGATTAATACTTATCAAATCAATTCGATAATGAAAAAATCAATCAGTTTTATATTAACGCTTTTTACAAGTTTAACTTTCGCTCAAATGCAATCGTATAAATTCGAAAACGTTATTCAATATCGTATCAAAAGTGATTTCTATTCAGATTTTCTGGATATTTTATCAACCAAAGATTACAAAGCGCATTTAATGATTACGCGAACACCGATGGGAAATTTCGCTTCATTAAAAGTAAACGACAATATGTATTCTGTTTACAGCGAAGAAGAAAATCCGAAGGTTTTTAAAATAGATTTCGAAGGCACTAAAGATTTATTAGGAACTTCTTTTTTAGCGACTGATAATCCAAGTTTAACGAATTCCGCAATCGGAAATAGTTATGTTGCGAACAAAACTGGTCAAAAAGAAACAATTCTGAATAAACAATGTGAAGTGTATAACATTTTCAGAAAAGATAATGACAACGACAATGGTACAGAAATTTGCATCGATACAAATTCTAACATCAACACCGTTCCATTTATCAATTCTGAACTAAATTTGAAAGGCTTGATTTATCGAGTTGGACATAATATTGTGTTAGAAAATGTTGAAATCTTAGAAAATTGGATAAAAAAGAGCGCCGAAGAGGAAGAAGAAATTAATGTTTCGCCAAATGATTTTATTTATCAATTTGATGAAAAAACAGAAGTAGAAAAATACAAAAACGAATACAAAAAACAAAAACAATGATAGACTTAACATACACAGAAAAAAAAGATACACGTAGTGGATTCGGAGACGGATTGACAGAGTTAGGAAGAACAAATCCTAACGTTGTTGCATTGTGTGCTGACTTGATTGGTTCATTGAAAATGGATCAATTTATCAAAGAAAACCCAGAGCGTTTTTTCCAAATTGGTATTGCTGAAGCAAACATGATGGGAATTGCTGCAGGTTTGACAATTGGAGGTAAAATTCCTTTCACAGGAACTTTCGCTGAGTTTTCTACAGCTCGTGTATACGATCAAATTCGTCAATCTATCGCTTACTCTAACAAAAATGTAAAAATCGCTGCATCGCACGCTGGTTTAACATTAGGAGAAGATGGTGCAACTCACCAAACATTAGAAGATATTGGTTTGATGAAAATGTTACCAGGAATGGTGGTTATCAATCCTTGTGATTACAATCAAACTAAAGCGGCTACAATTGCAGTAGCTGAATATGAAGGTCCTGTTTACTTACGTTTCGGACGTCCTGCTGTTCCAGTTTTCACACCAGCTGACCAAAAATTTGAAATTGGTAAAGGTATCTTAATGAACGAAGGTTCTGATGTAACAATTGTTGCGACAGGTCACTTAGTTTGGGAATCTTTGGTTGCTGCTGCTGAGTTAGAAAAAGAAGGAATTTCTTGTGAGGTGATCAATATTCATACAATCAAACCATTGGATGAAGAAATTATCTTAAACTCTGTAAAGAAAACAGGAAAAATTGTAACAGCTGAAGAACATAATATTTTAGGTGGTTTAGGTGAATCTGTTGCAAGAGTTTTAGCTCAAAAATTACCAACAAAACAAGCTTTTGTTGCGGTTAATGATAAATTCGGTGAATCTGGAACACCTTCAGATTTAATGAAAAAATATGGAATCGATTCTACTGCTGTAATCGAGAAAGTAAAATCTTTACTTTAATTCCATCATAATATTAAAAAGGAGCTAAAAAATTTAGCTCCTTTTTTTATAGGTTAAATATAAAATAGGTTGGTTGAAAAAGCAAAACTGCTTTAATCCTATATATATTTTGCAAAATTAGTTTATATTACTAACTTAAAAAATACTCATTTAATGGTATTTTATTAACTTTTACTTGTAAGCATATGAAAAAAGCAAATCAAAAATCTATTACTGAATATGCAAGTATTGTAAAAAAACTATGGAGTGAAAATACAGATCGTAGAACCTTAAACGAAAAAAATGAGAGTTTTCAATCGATTAATGATTATTTACAAACTTTAAGAAGTCTTGCTCTTGGTGAATCTTTTATGTATTTCATCAATCCTAATTCTGCAACATTCGAATATGTTTCTCCTCAATGCGAAGATATTTTGGGTTATCTTCCTGACGAATATACAGCTGAATTATGTGTTCAAATGGTACATCCCGATGATTTGCAACATGTGATTGATATTCAGCAACGAATTGCAAATTTTAGTATGGAAATTGTCCCTGAAGAAAGAATGAATTATAAATTTACTTATGATTTTCGTGTGATAGATAAAAAAGGAGAAATTCATCAAATTCATTTGCAACATTTCTTTTACGAATTAAGTAAAAATTTTTTACCAAATCGAGTTTTTTGTTTAGCGACTGACATCACACAAATAAAGGTTGGAGGAAAGCCTATTATGCATATTTACAACATCAAAGATGGATTGAATAATCTTCTTAATTCAAAAACAAATTCATCTTTACAACTTACAAAAAAAGAAACGGAGATTATCGAATTTCTGATTAAAGGCTACACAAGTCAGGATATAGCAAACGCTATAGATTTAAGTAAACATACTATTGACACGCATCGAAGAAATATTTTGAAAAAGAACAACTGTTCTAATACTTCAGAATTATTTAGTCTTTACTTCAAAAAATAGAAAAAAGCAAGCCGATAAGCCGGGTTCTGTCACCTTAATAAATCAAGATGCTTTGTCATTTATCTAGTATTTTAGTTACCTAAAATATCAATCTGCCTACCCCCCAGCAACGAACGAGTAGCTCTTAACTGCTGGTATACATGGCATTGCTCCGCATAGAGTTTACCTGGTTTCACTACAGCCGAACTGTACATACTTTCTGTTGCACTTGTCCTCGCCTCTCGACGGACGGGCGTTACCCGCTATGCTTACTCTTTGGAGCCCGGACTTTCCTCTTCACATACATGAAGCGACAAAGTGGCTTGCTGAGCGCAAATGTACGGCAAAAGTTACCGAAATAAAAAAAGGCTTGAACAAAAATGTTCAAGCCTTTCTATTATAGAAACTTAGAAATTATTCTGATTTTTCTTCTTTCGTTTTTCCTTTTACAGAAATTTTAACGCCATCTTTTGCATCATTTAAGCCAAGGATTAATTCATCTCCTTCACTAATTACAGCATTGATGATTTCTTCTGCCATCGGATCTTCGATGTATTTCTGAATAGCACGTTTCAACGGACGAGCTCCATAATCTTTATCAAATCCTTTGTCTGCGATAAAATTCTTCGCTTCCTCAGTTAATTCAATATGATAATTTAAAGCTGTTAAACGCTCTATTAAACTTGCCAATTCAATATCGATGATTTTCATGATATCTTCTTTTGTCAATGAATTAAAGAAGATAATATCATCAATACGATTCAAAAATTCTGGAGCAAAAGCACGTTTTAAAGCTGTTTCAATTGTTGATTTTGCGCGTTCATCAGCAGAATCTTTCTTAGATGAAGTTCCAAATCCAACACCATCTCCAAACTCTTTCAATTGTCTTGTACCAATGTTAGACGTTAAAATGATAATCGTATTACGGAAATCAACTTTACGACCTAAACTATCAGTTACATGACCATCATCCAAAATTTGTAATAAAATATTGAATACATCAGGATGCGCTTTCTCAATCTCATCTAACAAAATTACCGCATATGGTTTACGACGAACTGCTTCTGTTAATTGTCCACCTTCTTCATAACCAACATAGCCTGGAGGTGCCCCAACTAAGCGAGAAACGGCAAATTTCTCCATATATTCTGACATATCGATACGAATTAATGCATCGTTAGAATCAAAGATTTCTTTCGCCAAAACTTTCGCTAATTGTGTTTTACCAACACCCGTAGTACCTAAGAAAATGAATGAACCAATTGGTTTATTTGGATCTTTCAATCCTGCACGATTACGCTGAATTGCTTTCACAACTTTCGTTACCGCTTCATCTTGACCAATTACTTTTCCTTTCATTAACTCATTCATCTGAGCCAATTTTTTCAATTCTTTTTCAGCTACACGATGTACAGGAACGCCAGACATCAACGAAACAACTTCCGCTACATTTTCTTCTGTAACTGTTTCACGATTCTCTTTCGATTCTTGTACCCATTTTGCTTGCTCACGTTTCAAATCACTTTCTATTTGTTTCTCTGAATCACGTAAACGAGCAGCTTCTTCGTATTTTTGAGATTTTACAACTTTCGTTTTCTCTTCGCGAACTTCTTCTAATTTTGCTTCAAGATCTAAAATTTCTTGAGGAACTTTTATATTCTTGATATGCACGCGAGAACCCGCTTCATCTAAAGCATCAATCGCTTTATCTGGCAAGAAACGATCTGTAATATAACGTGTTGTCAAATTTACACAAGCTTGCAACGCTTCATCTGTATAATTTACATTATGATGCGCTTCATACTTATCTTTGATATTATGTAAAATCTGTAATGTTTCTTCTGGAGTTGTTGGTTCAACCATCACATTTTGAAAACGACGAACTAATGCACCATCTTTTTCAATATATTGACGATATTCGTCCAACGTTGTTGCTCCAATACATTGTAATTCACCACGCGCCAAAGCAGGTTTGAACATGTTAGAAGCGTCTAAAGAACCCGTAGCTCCTCCTGCTCCAACAATTGTATGTAACTCATCAATGAAAAGAATAATATCATCATTTTTCTCTAATTCATTCATGATTGCTTTCATACGCTCTTCAAATTGTCCACGATATTTAGTTCCAGCAACTAATGATGCTAAATCTAATGTTACCACACGTTTGTTGAACAATACGCGCGAAACTTTACGTTGTACAATTCTTAACGCTAAACCTTCTGCAATTGCAGATTTACCAACACCTGGCTCTCCAATTAACAATGGATTGTTCTTTTTACGACGAGAAAGAATTTGCGAAACACGTTCTATTTCTTTTTCGCGTCCAACTACAGGATCTAATTTTCCTTCTTGCGCAATCGCTGTCAAATCTCGTCCGAAATTATCTAAAACTGGTGTTTTACTTTTCGAAGTAGGTTTACTTGTAGATGCACGCTCAAAATCGTTATCAGAATCACCTCCATCAAAAGATGGATTTTCTGCACGAGGAGATTGAATTTCCTCATCTTGAAATTGAAATTTGAATTCCTCCTTTACTGTATTGTAATCAATATCCAACTTATTCATCAATTTTGTAATCGGATCGTTTTCATTACGAAGAATACACAATAATAAGTGAATTGTATTTACAGTCGGACTTTTAAACAATTTTGCTTCTAAGAATGTTGTTTTCAACGCTCTTTCAGCTTGTTTTGTCAAACTCAAATTTTTTATATTATTACCTGGAGTTTCTTTTGCTGGGTTTAGGTTTTCTATTTTTTGACGCATTTCGTCTAAATCGACATTCAATGCTTCTAAGACAGAAA
The DNA here is from genome assembly GCF_029843245.1 of Empedobacter sp. GD03739. Lineage (NCBI taxonomy): Bacteria > Pseudomonadati > Bacteroidota > Flavobacteriia > Flavobacteriales > Weeksellaceae > Empedobacter > Empedobacter sp. GD03739. The sequence goes on from NZ_JAOCHX010000019.1 coordinate 47,122, forward strand.
TGGCTTTCCCTTCACCGTCGCGAATAATCCCCAACAGAAGGTGTTCCGTTCCTATTTGGTCGTGGCCTAATCTCAACGCTTCTTCCTTACTATAAGAAATAACGTCTTTTACTTGTTGTGAGAAATTATCGTTCATTTTATTATTTAAGCTGTCTTTAACAAATATAATTATTCTGATAGACTATAGCATAAATTATGCCTATGTCCGAAATGATTTGATGATTCCTTAAAATAACGAATTATTGTCTATTAATTTCAAAATAGCTGACAATATTTCATATCAATTCTTAAAGAATTCATAATAATTTGAGAGATAGATGTCGTTGCTAAAAAATCGTACAAATCACCTTTTTTCATTTTCAAATCATCGTGAAGTTCTAAAATTTCTTCGGATTTTAAATCATTATTTTGATTAAAAATTTCATCAATTTCATTTCTTCTTTCAGGACTGTACAATGTCGACGAACACCATGTCACAATTTTTTCTTGCGAAATATCTTTTACGCTCAGTTTATTTTCATTCCAAAACAAAAGGTAAGCATTTTTAGTTAGTCTTTCAAAAACAAAAATTGTAAAAGGTGCGATTCCTGACAAATTTTCCGAATTAATAAACTCATTTACAGAATTATATTTCAATAAATCTAATAAGATAATTCCTCTACTTTCTCTGTATTTTTCTTTGAAATGCATTGGTTTTTCGATTCCTCCATTCAAAATACACGCAACATATTGTTCCGAATAAAAAATCCAAGTTCCATTTGCGCGCTCATCTACAGGCGAAAAATAAGTTTTATCAAAACGCTTTTGCTCCACAATCTCTTTAGAAGAAGAACGATTTATTTCCTCATCTCGGTTGTGCGTCAACACAAATTCATCCTCATTTCTGTAAAAACTGATTATACACATCTCATTTTTCAATTTAGTTCAAATGTAAAAATTTATCTTTGCAAAGAATTATGAGTATTCAGAAAACTATAGCGCATTCCTTTGATGAAATGAAATCGATTCTTTTGCAATTTGACGATCTGTCTTTTCAAAAGGAATTAGAAATCATTTCTGGTGCTTCTGTTGGTCAACATTTTCGTCATATTATCGAGTTTTATTCGTGCTTTTTACAAGCGCAAAAAAACAATTGTATTTGTTATGATGATAGAGAGCGAAATCGTGCTTTAGAAAATTCGGTTGTTGAAAGTTTGAATACGCTGAATCATCTAAAATCACAAATAGAACGTTTAGATTTAGAAAAAACAATTCAGCTAAAACAGAATTATTACGGAGAGAATTTCACAATTAATACCACAAATTATCGCGAATTAATGTATTGTTTTGATCATAGCATTCATCATTTTGCGTTGATTAAAATTGCGATCGAAACTCATTTTTCAACGATTAAAATTCCACAAAATTTTGGAATTGCATCTTCTACAATTGCTTTTCAAAATCAAGAAAAATGAATCCGAAAATAACAAAATGGACACGATACGAATTTTGGCCATTCTGGTTATTTTATGCGCCATTGACACCTTGGTACATTTATAAAATCTTTCAAACAGGCGCTCCAGCTTACTTTTGCTCGGCAAATCCTACAATGAAATGGGGCGGATTTATTGATTATTCTAAAATTGATTTACTCCATCAAATTGATAAAAATTATAAGCCAAAAACCATTTTTTTTGATGAATTTACAACACAAGAAATTCCGTTTAATTTTCCCTTTATTGCAAAACCAAATCTTGGTGAACGTGGAATTGGTGTAGAATTAATCAGAAATGAAATTGATTGGAAAAATTATTTAGAGCAAAATAATCGAGATTTAATTTTACAAGAATATATTCAATCAAACTTTGAGTTTGGTGTTTTCTATGTTAGATTACCAAAAGAAAAAAATGGTAAAATACTGTCGATAACAGCAAAAGATTTTTTGACGTTTACGGGTGATGGAAAATCAACTTTGAAAGAATTAATCGAACAAAATTTAAGAGCTTTTTACCGAAAAGATTATTTGTTTAAACGTTTACAAAACGAACTAAATTCAGTTCTTCAAAAAGATGAAAAATTATTGGTTGAACCAATAGGAAATCATAGTCGAGGAACAACTTTTTTAGATGGATCTTCTCTAAAAACGTCTAAATTAGAAGAAACTATAGATCAAATCGCACAAAAAATTGATGGTTTTTATTATGGTCGTATCGATTTGAAAGCAAAAAGTTTAGAAGATTTTCAGAACGGAAATTTTGTCATACTTGAAATTAATGGTGCAAATTCTGAAGCAACTCATATTTATGATCCGAATTTTAATTTGATAAAAGCTTATAAGGAAGTGATTAAGCATTTGAATTACCAACATAAAATTGCTGTTCAAAATCATCAATTAGGCGTGAAATGGACAGATTGGAAATTGCTTGCGAGAGAATTAATAAAACGCTATTAAACTTAATTTGACCAAAATTGGCAGATTTTCTGGAAAGGAATAAAGATTGAATGATGTTTTCAAAACCAATTTTATGAGTTATCCTTTTCCGAAGAAAACTATTATAATTCCTCTGCTACTGCTTATACCAATGTGGATTATCTTTTTGTTCCAACAAAACGGATACAATTTAAACGGTTGTTACGGCGTTATTCCGAGAACTTTCGTAGGATTGAAAGGAATTCTGCTCTCACCTTTATTTCATTCGGGTTGGAAACACATTATCAGTAATACCTTTCCGTTAGCATTTCTTAGCTTTATCGCACTATTGATGTACGATAGATTAGCTTATTATGTTATTTTTTTTGGTTGGATTTTATCAGGAATTATTCTTTGGATGATTGGAAATCCTCCTTTTTTAGATGATAATGTAAGTTGCCATATCGGAGCAAGTTCTATCGTTTATTTATTGGCTTCGTTCATATTTTTCAGTGGAATTATTAGAAAAGAACGCGGTTTAATGGCAATTTCGTTAATCATTATTTTATTATACGGCGGAATGATTTGGGGAATGGTTCCTCAAGAAATTTTACCGCAGTTAAAAACAGATACAAGTAGCAATTCTATTTCTTGGGAAGGACATTTGAGTGGATTTATCTCGGGTGCATTTTTCGCTTATCTGTTCAGAAATATTGGTCCGCAAAAAGAAGTTCCGAAATGGGATCAAGAAAATTATTATGATCCGCAAGCCGAGCGTTTATGGGATATTTACCAAGAACAAGAACGTTTGAAAGCAGAATATCTTGAATCTTTGGATGAGAAAGATGATAAAAATATTGAACCAAATTATCAAACAAAAACCCCTGAAAATTAATTTTCAGGGGTTTTTATTTTTTCAAATTCTTCTTAGAAAGGCATTCCAGGAATGTTTGGTAAATTTTCTTGAGCTGTTTTTTTCGCTCTGTCAATTGCTTCTGTTTTTACTTGTTCCAACGCTTTGTTTAACGTCATCACTAACAAATCTTCAATTTCTTCTTTTTCCATTCCTTCAGCAAGTTCAATATCTTTTACTGTTGCCAATTTAGACATTGTAATTTTTACTTTTCCATCGTTAGAAGTCGTTGTAAATATTTCTCCATCTAATTCATTTTTCAAATCAGAAAATTTATCTTTAAATGAATTGATTTTTCCCATCATTCCCATGATGTCTCCAAAATTTCCAAACATTTGTCTTTATCTTTAATAATTAGTTATTCGTGTAGTTTTTTCCACAATAAATCTTTCAATTCTGTGATTCCTTTTCCAGAAACAGACGAAATAAATATCGTATCAATATCAGTTGGTAATTGTGCTTTAATCTCAGCTTCCAATTCATCATCTAACATATCTGACTTAGAAATAGCTAAAATTCGTTCTTTATCTAACAATTCAGGATTGAATTTTTTCAATTCATTCAACAGAATTTCATATTCTTTTTTATAATCTTCTGTATCGGCAGGAATTAAAAATAATAAGTTAGAATTACGCTCAATATGACGCAAGAAACGATGTCCAAGACCTTTTCCTTCTGCCGCACCTTCGATAATTCCAGGAATATCTGCCATAATAAATGACTGATGATTACGGTATTCTACAATTCCCAAGTTAGGTGTTAACGTTGTAAATGCGTAATCTGCAATTTTTGGTTTAGCAGCCGAAACAGCTGATAATAAAGTAGATTTTCCTGCATTTGGAAAACCAACTAAACCAACATCTGCCAAAATTTTCAACTCCAATGTAACTTGACGCTCGTCACCATCCAAACCTGGTTGGGCATAACGAGGCGTTTGACGCGTTGCAGAACGGAAATGCCAGTTTCCTAAACCTCCTTTTCCTCCTTGCGCAATAATTAATTCTTGCCCATTTTCTGTTACTTCGCCAATAATATTTCCTTCGTCATCTTTGGCAATTGTTCCGATCGGAACTTCCAAAATAATATCTTCACCGTCAGCACCAGTAGAACGAGATTTACCTCCACGTCCACCGTTTTGCGCACGGAAATGTCTTTTGAATCGAAATTCTAACAAGGTCCAAAGATTTGAGTTTCCAAGAAGCGTGATATTTCCTCCACGTCCACCATCTCCACCATCTGGTCCACCTTTGTCAATATATTTTTCGCGATGCAAACTTGCTGAACCCGCACCTCCATGTCCGGCTCTACAATTTATTTTTACGTAGTCAACAAAATTTGATTGCATAATTTTTCTCTTTTAATTAGTCTGCAAAAGTACAATTTCTAATTTGTTTATTAAAATCTTGTATTATCTATTTTGAATGAATAATTTATAATGACTCAGATTTTTATTTATATTTATTCAATTAATTAACACACTATCATGAATACTAAAAAAATTTGTCCGAATATACTGATGACTAACTTCTGAAAAAGCAAAAACAAACCAAAACAATGGTAATTACTTTTGGATGTTTGATGTTTTTGATTTCTATCTTCTTGGTATATTCAGCAATAAAATCAAAAAATTATGCATTAATTGCCGTTGCTTGCAGAACTTCAACTACTTTGATGCCTTTGGTCATAAGGCTTTCTATGATTAACAAAGAAATAAAATCGCGCCAAAAATAGATTCAATAGTATGAATAACGAACATTTACAACGATTACTTCCTTTTGGTTATATTTATTTAGTCTTCATGGGAATTATTAAAGAATCTATTTTTTATTATCAATTGGATATTAATATTCTGAAATTTTCGAGCATTATGGATATCTTAATTAGTCCAATAGCCGAAATCACCGCACATCCTTTCTTACTAATCTTTTTTATTCTTCTTATTTTTCTACTTTATAGTTTTAAACAGTATTCATTGAAACATCCAGAGAAAAAATTCATTAAGAAATATTACAAGATTAAAGAAACTGATAACCTCACGAATGAAGAATTCACTAAGAAAATTAATCAAAATTTAATTGGATTCTTTTTTGTTATGCTGATTTGTTTCTTTTTAGGATTTGGAGTTGGTGGTGGTAATTTTTTATCAAAACGAATAAAAAATGGAGATTTAAAATTCGAAAAATATGGACAGACCTTAACTTTCAATTCTGGTGAGAAAAAAGAAATTTATTTAGTCAATACGAATAGTCTTTATTATTTTTATGTTGTGAAAGGTCAAAAAACTGTTGAAATTTCTCCAATTAGCACAATACAATCAATCACGAAAAATAAGTAATCAAAACATATTTTTATAATGAATAGGATTGATTAATTTTGCAGCATGTACAAACAATTCAAAAACATTTTATTTCAATTACAACCCGAAGAAGCACATCATTTCGTTACACGAAATCTAAAAAATTATGCTGCATTTCCTGGAGTTGGAAAATTATTAGATAAATTTTATCAATACAATCAACCAAGTTTAGAACGAGAAGTTTTTGGAATTAAATTCAAAAATCCAATTGGTTTGGCTGCAGGTTTTGATAAAAATGCTGAATATATTGAAGAATTGAACCACTTCGGATTTGGCTTTATCGAAATTGGAACCGTTACACCAAAACCTCAACCGGGAAATGATGCACCACGTATGTTTCGTTTGATGGAAGATGAGGCGATTATTAACCGAATGGGATTTAATAACAAAGGTGTTGATTTTGTTGTTTCGAAAATTAGAGAATTAAAAAATCGTGAAAACTATATCATTGGCGGAAATATTGGTAAAAACAAATTGACACCAAATGAAGATGCTGTTGACGATTACATCAAATGTTTCAATGCATTGTTTGATTATGTTGATTATTTTGTAGTCAATGTAAGTTCTCCAAACACACCTGGATTACGCGATTTACAAGAAAAAGAACCTTTATTGTACATTCTTAATTATTTGCAACAATACAATAATCAAAACGAAAAACCGAAACCAATTTTACTTAAAATCGCACCAGATTTAACAGATTCTCAATTGGACGATATTATAGATATTGTATTAGAATCTAAAATTGCTGGAGTGATTGCTACAAATACAACCATTTCAAGAGAAGGATTAAAATCTGATCCAGAAATTGTAAAAGAAACTGGTGGAGTTTCGGGAAAACCACTTAAAAATCGTTCAACAGAAGTGATTCGTTATCTTTCTGAAAAATCGAACAAAGCATTTCCTATCATTGGAGTTGGCGGAATTCATACAGCCGAAGATGCTAAAGAAAAACTGGAAGCTGGTGCAAGTTTGTTACAAGTTTATACAGGTTTTATTTATGAAGGTCCTGCTGTTGTAAAAAACATTTGTAAAGGCTTGGTTGAAGGAAAATAGAAAACTTATGACTCCAAATTATATAGATTTAGGATTATCATCTCCTATGAGTGTTGAATTGAGAAAATTAGTCGAAGAACAATTAATTGTTGACTTAAAATACTATGATGTAAAATCTGATAATTTAAAATTTGATTGGTCAAATAGTTGTATTGAAGGTCATCTAAGTAACCATCTTAATAGCTCTTTAGAAAATTACTCAGAAATTTATGTATATGATAATTCTAACAATTTAATTGCAGAAGGTTGGATGGATTATATAAATAGTTCTGAATATTTAGATAAATCTACTTTTTTTATAACGTACTGGGATAATGTAATAATTTGGAACAATAAAGAGAAACTATTTGAAAAATTAGAATTTGGTATTCCTAATCATATTTGGGAGAAAATTCCTGAAAATCTAAAAAAATTCTTGAAAAATGATAAACTGAAAAAAATTCAGCTTGACAATAATAAAAAAGGATTCTCAAAATGAGAATCCTTTTTATTTTATAATGTAAAAGTCGTTTTATAAAACTTCTTTAATTGCTGCGTTCAATTTTTCGGTAATATCTTCAATAGAACCTACTCCATCAATCTCAACCCATTTTCCTTGCGCTTTGTAGTGCTCTGCTACAATTGCAGTTTTCTCGTAATATTCTGTAATACGATCGCGGATAATTTTTTCGTCCACATCATCAGCACGACCAGAAGTTTTTCCGCGTTCTAATAAACGTTGAACCAAAATTTCGTCATCCACAACTAATGCTAATGTAATCGAAACTTCGCTTTCGTATTTATCTGCTAAGATTTTATCTAAAGCTTCTGCTTGAGATGTTGTACGTGGATATCCATCAAAAATGTATCCTTGCGCATTTGGATTGTTATCTAAATGATCAACCAACATATTTGTTGTTACCTCATCTGGAACTAATTGTCCCTTGTCCATGTAAGATTTCACAAGAGCGCCTAATTCTGTTTCATTTTTAAGGTTGAAACGAAATAAGTCTCCAGTAGAAATTTGAGGAGTTTGGTACTTTTCTTCTAAAAATTTAGCTTGTGTTCCTTTACCACTGCCAGGAGGTCCGAACAATACAATGTTTAGCATTTTGTTTTAATGTTTTATTTGATAAATATCTGGTAAATTTCTTCCTAATCCGTCAAAATCTAATCCATAACCTACTACAAATTTATCAGGAATAGAAATTCCTACTAAATCTACCTTTAAATCTTTTTTGTAAGCATCTGGCTTAAATAATAAAGTTGCTACTTTTAATGATTTTACCTTTTTCTCTTTCAAGATTCGGTGCAACTCTACTAACGTATTACCTGTATCTACAATATCTTCTAAAATAATTACGTGACGTCCTTCAACATTCATCGGAATATCCATCTCAATAGTAATTTTCCCTGTTGATTCTGTTCCTTCGTAAGATTTTAATTTCAAGAATGAAATCTCACATTCTCCTTGATATTGTTTTAAGAAATCGCTGAAGAACATTACAACTCCGTTTAATACACCAACAAAAATCGGTCTTTCGTCTTTGTATTCTTCGTAAACTTCGTTTGCCATATTTTTGATGGCGTGTTCTATTTCTTCAAAAGCGATGTACGGAATAAATTTTTTACCGTGAATTTCTATTTCTTTCATTGTTTGAGATATTCAAATATATACTTTTTTTGATAAAGTTTAAAACATTTATCTATTTTATTAGATTGTCATTGAGAAAATGCGTGTTTCTGGCTCGTTATCTATCATTCTCTTATCGAATGTCATACACACATTTCGAACGTATGGACGTCCTTCTTCTTTTACGATCAAACCATTTTCTACAAATTCAATCAAATTATCGTCAACCATATCTTGTAACATAGTTTTGATACGATCTACATCATCAAATTTCATGTTATCATCAGCCCAAGAAGTTTCTAAATTACACATTAAATTTAGAATATGACGACGCATAATCAAATCTTCTTCTGATAATATATGTCCTTTGAAAACGGATAATTCTCCGTTATTGATTGATTTTTCGTACTCTTCTACTGTCTTCTCGTTTTGTGCAAAACTATACCAAGAATCACTGATAGAAGAAACTCCTAAACCAACCATTAATTGTGTTTTCGAAGAAGAATATCCCATAAAATTACGATGTAATGTATGGTTTTTCATCGATTGATACATCGAGTCTTGTTCTAAGGCAAAATGATCCATTCCAACTTCGAAATAGTTCATTTCCTCGAACATTTTCTTTCCTTCTTCATATAATGCACGTTTCAATTCTGGTGAAGGCAAATCATCGTCCTGAAAACCACGTTGTCCAACACCTTTTATCCACGGCACATGCGCATAACTGTAAAACGAAATACGATCTGGATTTAATTCTTTTGTCAAATTAATAGTTTCCATCATTCCTTCCATTGTTTGATGTGGAAGACCAAAAATCAAATCGTGAGAAATCGATGTAAAACCAATTTCGCGCGCTTCTTCGGTTGCTCTTTTCACATTCTCGAAAGGTTGAACACGATTGATCGCTTCCTGAACTTTCAGATCATAATCTTGTACACCATACGAAATACGTCTAAAACCTAAATCGTATAAAGCCTGTAAATGTTCTCTTGTTGTGTTATTTGGATGACCTTCTAAACTAAATTCGTGTCCTTCAGCTACATCCGCATATTCAAAAATACCATCAATTAATTTCTTCAAATTTTCTGGAGAAAAAAACGTTGGTGTTCCTCCTCCTAAATGAATTTCTTTAATTTTTGGTCGAGATGAAAATAAATCCACATATAATCTCCATTCTTTCAAAACTGTATCAATATACGGAACTTCTACCGAATGTTGTTTCGTAATACGTTTGTTACATGCACAAAACGTACACAACGACTCGCAATAAGGTAAATGAATATAAATTGATATTCCTTCTTCTACATTACTTTCATCGAAAGATCGTTGAAAAGTTTCAATCCAACCTTGTTTAGTAAAATCATCATTGTCCCAAAACGGAACAGTTGGATAACTTGTGTAACGAGGTCCTGGAATATTATATTTCTGAATTAAATTATCCATTATCTAAAAAAATTAAAAATACTTAATCAACTTGACTAAGTATTATTTAATAAATTTTCTTTAAAAATTATTTTTATAGAATTGCCTGACGAACTCTAACTAATTTAGTTAATAAGTCTTCTAACAAATCTAATTGTAACATGTTTGCACCGTCACTTTTTGCATTTTTAGGATCTGGATGCGTTTCGATAAAAATACCATCAGCACCAACAGCAATTCCAGCTTTAGCAATCGTTTCGATTAATTCTGGCTTTCCTCCTGTTACACCTGAAGCCTGATTTGGTTGTTGTAAAGAATGTGTGATATCTAAAATAACTGGTGCATAATTTTGCATCACAGGAATTCCACGATAATCTACCACTAAATCTCCGTAACCTAACATTGTTCCACGCTCGATAATTGCAACATTACTATTACCAGAATCTGTTACTTTTTCTACAGGAAATTTCATTGCTTCTGGCGAAAGAAATTGACCTTTTTTCAATGTAACATGTTTCCCTGTTTGTGCAGCTGCAACCACTAAATCGGTTTGACGAACCAAGAAAGCAGGAATTTGTAACACATCTACATAAGCCGCCGCCATTTCTGCATGAAAAGGTTCATGGATATCTGTAGTTGTTGGAACATCAAAAGTTTCTCCAACTTTTTGAATAATTTTCAATGCTTTTTCATCTCCAATTCCTGTAAAACTATCAATACGAGAACGATTTGCTTTTTTGAAAGATCCTTTAAAAACATAAGGAATCTCTAATTTATCAGTAATTGTTACTACTTTTTCAGCAATTCTCAAAGCCATATCTTCACTTTCGATGGCACATGGACCAGCAAGTAAAAAGAAGTTTGGCGAATCTTTGTGTTTTATCTTTGATAAAGTTTCTATCATTGTGCAAATTTACACAAAGTTATCGACTTATTTTTCATAATTTTGCCTATACTTTATCATTCTTATTTATCGTTTTATGGATTTTTTATCTAACATTGGTATAGCTGATATTTTTGGCTATCTTGCTTCAATCTTTATTGTATTAGCATTCTTTTTTTCGAAGATTACAATTATCCGCATTATCAATGCAATTGGTTGTGTATGTTTTGTAATTTATGCTGCTATGATCGAGGCTTGGCCAGTCCTTATTCCAAATGCGATTTTATTTTTAGTTCAGGCGTATTATATCATCTTCAAACCTGGAAAATAATCTTCAAAAACCATAAAATTGAAAATCCTATCTGCTGTACTAAATAATATTGAAACGGATCAAAGATTAGATAAAGTTTGCCATTCTTTATTAAAATTTGGGTACGATGTAGAATTGATTGGCGCGACTATAAACGGAAGACCAGAATTGAATAAACCGTACAAAACATTTTTGATGGAACAAAAGAATCAATCAACAATGAAAAAGTATGCAGAATTTAATTACAAATTGTTTTTCACTTTACTTAAAAAAGCTGATAAACAAACTATTTTATTAGCCAATGATTTGGATAGTTTACTTCCTTTTTATTTGGTTAGTAAAATCAAAAAAATTCCTTTAGTTTTTGATAGTCATGAAATTTATTCAGAATTACCATCATTACACAATCGTCCTAAAACAAAAAAAGTTTGGAAAACTTTAGAACGTTCTCTTGTTCCAAAAATCAAGTATTTTTATACAGTAAGTGATGGATATGCCAATTGGTTTCGCAAGGAATATGGTGCTAATCCGGCTGTGATTAGAAATGTTCCCAACCGAACAAAACTTAACGATAAACAAGATTTAATTTTCTTTCGCTTACCCGAAAATCCAACAAACGATAAAATATTATTGTATCAAGGCGCAATTAACATGAGTCGAGGAATTGACAAAATGATTGAAGCGTTTAAACACATTGATAATTGTCAATTTTGGATTGCTGGCGAAGGACCTAAAAAAACTGAATACGAACAATTGGTAAAAGATTTTAACTTGACTAATCGCATTCATTTTTTAGGAAATATTCCCCCAAAAACTTTAAAAACTATAACACCTTTAGCTGATGTAGGAATGAGTATGGAAGAAGATTTAGGATTAAGCTATCGCTACGCTCTACCGAATAAATTATTTGACTTTATTCAAGCTAGAGTACCAATTTTAGCAACAAATTTACCTGAAATCAAAAAAATGGTCGAAGAATATAAAGTTGGAAAAGTGATTGACAATCACGAACCAAAACATTTGGCTGAAAAACTACAAGAAATCTTAAACGAAGGAAAAAGAAGTTACCAAGAAAACCTTGCAAATGCTGCAAACGAACTTTGTTGGGAAAATGAAGAATTGAAATTGAAGGAGATTTTTGAAAAA